>SKXC01000116.1 GCA_007128625.1 Syntrophomonadaceae bacterium
ATACCCCCGGGGCTCTGGCAGGCATTGAAAAGCTGGCCCCGCTTTACGGCAAGACAGTAGAAGAATTCTTCGAGATGAGCAAAGAGCAGGTTATCTCCGCCGAAGGAGCAGGGGCGGGGTTTGCTGCTGCCGTTGCTTTGGCTAAAACGTTCAGGGGCATGGAAATCGATTCCCGCAGTGCTTTGAGAGCAGCAGGAATCAGTTTGCCCGGAGAGCAGGATCCGGAAGAGGTGGAATTTGAAGAAACCAGTTTAACAGAAGTTATAGCATTGTGCCGTGAAGTGCGTAAGACCATTTACGAGCAGCATCAAGGCTGGCTCGAGCGTCCCCTGTTTGAGCGCCAGTGGATGTTGCGCAATTTTAAGAAAGTGGCCGGGATGCCCGCAGAACACTGGCTGGAGCTTTTGGATAAAATGGAACAGGCCTTAGAAGAGGGAAGCTTTGGAAAGGCGGCAGCCTTGCAGGCACCTTTAGATAAGCTGGCCGGGTTTTATAAAAATCTGCAGCAACTGGCCCGGGGCTATGTAAAAGACCCCGTTGAGCTGGAGAAAAACTTACAGATTACCCGGCAGTGGCAGGAAGATGCCGAAAAATTGTCCGATATATTACAGTAAGGTTTTCGAAAGCGGTTATCGTGGCAGGGTTGGACAGAAAAATGGCTGACTTTACTTGTTCATCAACCTATCCTTAAAATCGAAGCATATAAATCCTTTATATCAAGGAGACGGATCTTTTAGCAATCAACCATTTCCCAAGCTTTTTTCGGATTGTCATGCAATGTCAAAGGGACGGTTCTTTTGACATACAGCCCAATTCCTGATTTTTTATGATAAAATTACATGGTTCTTAATTTAAACGAACAGAAATGTATGGGGTTGTCATAAGAACCGTCCCATTAACTTGTGCATGTTCAAATGCCTTATTGTCATTCACGCAAATCAGTGTTACACTTATTTACGCGGAGGTGAATAAAATGGAGCGGCAAAATATTACACTGTCAATTCCCAGGGAAACCCTCAAAAAAGCCAAACATATTGCCATTACAAAAGACAAATCCCTTTCCGGCTTACTAACAGATTATATCGAAGACCTGGTTCGCCGGGAAGAAAAATACGAGCAAGCGCACCAGCAACAGTTAACTCTTATGGAAGATGGCATTGATTTTGGTTTGCAGGGAAATGTGACTTGGTCGCGGGAGGATAGCTATGAACGAAAGTGATTCACATCGTCAGTTCGTCGATACAAATATTTTCCTTTACGCCTATGATTCTTCAGCACCGAAGAAAAAAGAATTGGCCCAAAAACTCATCTCCGAGCTGTGGCAATCCAGACAGGGAGTAATCAGCATTCAGGTGCTGCAAGAGTTATATGTAAATTTAACCAGAAAACTGCCTAAACCTGTTAGCACAGAGCTGGCAGCGCAGATCATAGCCGATCTTGGACAATGGCGACTACATGAACCAAAGCTATCAGACCTGCAAAGAGCTGTTGAACTGGAAAGAATATATAGTATATCTTTTTGGGATGCCATGATTGTTAACAGTGCACAGCATATGGGCTGCAAAATATTATGGACAGAAGATCTTAACAGCGGTCAATACCTGGCCGATCTGATCATCAAAAATCCTTTCAATTAAATATTTTAGATGGACCGACCTTCTGCATTGTTTTTCTTCTTTAAGTCTCTTAGCATAGGAACACCCTATCAAAATGTCAAAGGGACGGTTCTTTTGACATACAGCCCAATTCTTGATTTTTTATGATAAAATTACATGGATCTTAATCTAAGCGAGTAAGAAATGTAAAGTGTTGTCATAAGAACCGTCCCTTTGACATGCCTTTGACATGAATTTCGGAGGTGTTTATATGAGTAAACCGACTTTACCGCTTTCCAGGGGGGTGGCTTATGCTGCCGGAATGCTGGGATGGTCCCTTGTTATCGGAATTATCATTAATTACCTGGTATATATTTATCTGCCTCCGGATGATGCAGGGCTGCCTGAAATGATACCTAATATAACGCTTTTCGGAATTGTTTCCATCGTAGGAATTATCACCATGGGCAGCAGGTTGCTTGATGCAATAACCGACCCGTGGATCGCAAGTCTTTCCGATCGTTCCCGGTCACCCAGGGGCAGGAGAATCTCATACATGCTTGCCGGAGGCCTGCCCATGGTAGTTCTGATGCTGCTGGTTTACTTGCCGCCATCAACGGAACCGGGCCTGTTAAACTTAATCTGGCTCACGATCACCCTGTACCTTTTCTATATTTTTTTCACCGTTTATGCAGTACCCCATAACGCCCTGATTGCCGAACTTGGCCATACTCCGGAGGAAAGGCTGAACTTATGCACCTATCTTTCCGTTGCCTGGTTTTTAGGAGCCGTTATCGCCGCCCAGGCACCCGTGTTCTATGAGATAATGATGGATGCTGCGGGGATCTCCAAGATAGCGGCAATTCGCCTGACCTTTGCCGTTATGGGGGTGGTGGCCCTGGTCTGCCTTTATATCCCGGTTTTTCTTGTTGATGAAAAAAAATACAGTTCCGGGGAACCTTCTACTATCTCCATGAAAGAGTCCCTGAAGCTAACCTTCAAAAACAGGCCTTTTGTTATCTTCGCTTTTTCTGATCTTACGTACTGGTTTTTCATGACCATCCTGCAAACGGGCCTGATTTACTATATTACAGTTTTGCTGCGCCAGGAGGAAACCTTCTTCTCCACCATCTTCCTTGTCCTGATGGTAGGTTCCTTTGCCTGTTATCCCCTGGTGAACTTTGCGGCAAAAGCTGCCGGAAAAAAAGCGGTTCTGGTTGTGTCCTTTTTACTGTTTATCACCGTGATGGTCCTGGTGATGCTGGCCGGGATGGATTTTGTACCCATTGCACTGCATATGCAGGGATACCTCCTGGCCGCTATCGCCTTTTTCCCCATGGCCGCCTTCGGCATCCTGCCCAATGCTATAATCGCAGACATTGCCGAAAACGAAGGGCTGAGGACCGGCAGCTACCGGGAGGGGATGTTTTATGCAGCCCGCAACTTTATGATGAAAATTGGGCAGATGCTGGCCATGCTGGTCTTTGTTTCACTGCTTACTTTTGGCAGGGATGTAGGCGACGATTTGGGACTGCGCCTGGCAGGGCTGACCGGGGCATTATTCTGTATGGCAGGGCTGATTATATTTGCATTCTACAATGAAAAACGAATTATCCGGGAGTCGGTGGATTTAAAGAAAGAATCCGGAGGTGCTTTTTGATGAATAAATATTTATTTCCTGATCAATTCTTATGGGGAGCTGCTACCGCATCATATCAAATTGAAGGTTCACCGGATGCAGATGGCAAAGGTGAATCGATATGGGACCGTTTTTCCCACACCCCTGGGAATGTATGGAATGGCGAGACAGGCGATGTGGCCTGTGATCATTACCGGCGCTACGAGGAAGATGTTAATTTGATGTCTCAAATCGGGCTTAATGCATACCGTTTTTCCATCTCCTGGCCCAGGATATTCCCGGCAGGGGGAGGAAAAGCAAATGTAAAAGGTCTCGATTTTTATCGCAGGCTGATTGAAAAGCTGCAGCAGCATAAGATCAGGCCGGCAGTAACGCTTTACCACTGGGATCTACCCCAGGCCTTGCAGGATCGCGGCGGGTGGACCAACCGCGATACTGCTAAGTATTTTTCCGAATATGCCGCCTATGTCTATGAAAAGCTCGACCTGCCTGTATCCATGTGGATTACTCTAAATGAACCATGGGTTATTGCCATCCTGGGCCATGCCTTCGGCATCCATGCTCCCGGGGTCAGTGATTTTAAAAGTGCCTTCCAGGTATCGCATAACCTGCTGCTTGGCCATGGGCTGGCGGTTAAAGCTTTTCGGGAGGCAAAAAGGACCGGCGAACCGATCGGTATTACTCTTAATCTTGCCCCGGTAGAACCGCTGACTGAAAAGCAGGACGACCTCGAAGCGGCTTCCCGTTCTGACGGGTTTATGAACCGCTGGTTTCTTGATCCCATCTTCCGGGGATCCTACCCGGCAGACATGGTGGAGGTTTTCTCCCGTAATTTCGAGCTGCCAAAAACCGAAAAAGACGATGACCAGGTTATAGCCGAACCGATCGACTTCCTTGGAATCAACAATTACACCAGGGTAATCGTTGAGGCAAGCGGGGATAAAAATGCTTTTATGGGAACCCCGGTCAACCCCCAGGAGGCTGAATATACTGAAATGGGCTGGGAAGTTTACCCACAGGGGCTCTACGATCTGCTGACCAGGGTTCACCGGGATTACGGCCCCCTGCCCCTATATGTTACTGAAAATGGGGCAGCCTTTCCCGACGAGCTTGATGAAAACGGGCAGGTAAATGATCCACGGCGGATAAACTACCTGGAAAAATATATTCATCAGTGCTGGAAAGCAGTTCAGGATGGCGTGCCCCTGAAGGGTTACTTTGCCTGGACCCTGATGGACAATTTCGAGTGGGCTTTCGGGTATAGCAAACGTTTCGGGCTGGTTTATATCGATTTTGAGGAGCAGAGACGCTACCTGAAAAACAGTGCTTATTGGTACAGTAAAGTAATCGGCCGCAACGGCCTTGAATCAGACAGCCTGTAAGAAGTCATGGTAA
>SKXC01000072.1 GCA_007128625.1 Syntrophomonadaceae bacterium
TGAAACAGTGGGTGTGGGTACCCGAATGGCAAAACCGTCAATTCTGCCTTTGAGTTCAGGAATTACTTCTCCTACAGTCTTGGCGGCTCCGGTAGTGGTCGGGATCATCGATAATCCTGCTGCCCGGGCCCGCCGCAGGTCAGAATGCGGAAAGTCTAATAGCTGCTGATCATTGGTATAGGCGTGGATAGTATTCATTAAACCATTTTTTAGTCCAAAATTCTCATGCAGCACTTTTGCTACAGGGGCCAGGGCATTTGTTGTACAGGAGGCATTAGAAATCAGGAAGTGTTCTTCAGGGTCGTATAAATAATCGTTGACGCCCAAAACCACTACCAAATCAGCCTCTCCGGGAGCACTAATAATTACCCGCTCCGCACCGGCATTAAAATGGGCGGAAGCTGTCTCTCTTTTACGGAAAAGACCGGTTGCTTCGACAACCAGGTCCACTCCAGCCTCCTTCCAGGGAATTTTAGCCGGTTCTCTTTCAGAAGATACTTGGACCTGCTCCCCAGCGATAGTTAAGCTATGTTTATCAGACTTAACATCAGCGTCTAAAGTTCCATAGACCGAGTCATACTTCAAAAGGTGAGCAAGGGTAGTGCTGTCTGAAAGATCGTTGATCGCAACTACCTTCACATCGTCCTGGTTTAACGAGGCACGCATAGTCAGTCTTCCTATACGTCCGAAACCATTAATGCCTATTTTTAGCATGATAGACCTCCTTCAATATTAATCTGACAAGTCGTTTAATGATAATAGTGCTGCTGGCACAAAGTGATTTTGCTGTATATTATAGTATATCATAATTAGAATATCAGCAAATAATTAATTCTTTTTAAGCAGGCAATATATAAATTGGGTTGGAGTAGATCCAGGGGCGGGGACGGCCAAGACGGGGACAAAAATAAACCTCTGCCCGGTAAACCCCAGCTTGCTCAGGATAAAATTTTAATTCTTTTCCTTCTTTTTCGCTGATTATTTTACCATTGCGCAGCAGTCTGAGCATAGACCGGGTTTTTGGTGCTTTTATGAACAGGGCCAGTTTTTCCTGAAAATTTACTTGCTCGCCCATTAAAACTGTATTGCTGCCGGCTTTTGCATAGTAATAAAAGTTATTGCCGGCATATAGGCTGTCAAATGAAATGAAACAGCAACCACAACGCAAAGCACCGATAATTTGTTTTCTTGCGGTATGGTAATTCTCACTGAGTTCTTCTTTCAAAACAATATAAGTATTTATGGTTTTAAAAATATAACGATAGGTAAAAACTGTAACTTTAAACAAACCCAGTTTATATAAAGAGGCATGCGCATCACTGCTGCCGATAGCAGTAATCCGGTGGCCGTTATTATTATAGCAGTCCCAGAGCTGAAGAGCTTCCCGGGGGGGGCTGTCCATAGCTGCTTTACGGTTAAAAAAGAAATAATAAAGGGTTTTAAAGAGAGAAGGATGGCGGCCGCGCCAGTGCGAAGTATAATTCCATAATTCCAACCCATCAAAATTAAAAACCGGCCAGTATTTCCAGGGATAGGCCTTTCCTTTTTCAATATAGCGGGAACCTTTTTCGAAAGGATGAGCAATAAAACCAAGACCGCCTTCTTTTTTGACCCGATCAATTACTTGTTGGGGATTTTGTTCATCGGACTTTATGAGCTGATCTAGATCAAGGGCCAGATAATGATTTTGGGAGCGGTTTATTTCTACTCCTACCAGCACATTAACACCGTTTTGTACTCCTTCTTCCGGTAAACCGGTTAAAGTTTCATGATCTGAAATAATTACAAAGCTAAGCCCGGCGGACTTAGCATCGATAGTTATTTGATCAAAATTTCCACTGCCATCGGAATAACAACTGTGGATATGGATATTGCCGGGATAATTGAACATAGCTTAAACCTGCAGGCTAATACCTTTTCCCTGATATTTAGGAACCACGTTGGAGATACCAATAAGTATGAACTTGTAAAAATAATAATCTTGCTTTTTATTAATATACTGATTACCTACATCTTGGCCCGTACGACATCTTTAACTTTCATCAGCCGGGTTAGCGCGCCTCTTTCACTTTCCTCCAGTTTCATGGTGATATACCTGACTGTCTCCTCAAGTTTTGGAATCAAAACATACTCCAGGGCATTAACCCGACGGCGGGTTTTTTCAATTTCTTCAGCCAGAAGCTGAACTGCTTTTTCTACTTCGGCCAGCTCCATCAACTGGGGCAGTATTTCTGATAATGTTTCAATAGAGATATCCAGTTCGGCAGAGGTGTCAACAAACCCGTAGGGATAAATACTGCTATCCTCCCCCCGACCTTCTTCTTCCGCCCAGTTAAACTTTGGAGCATATACACTCATAATATTTTGCTTGCTTATTTCCAGGCTCACTGTTTTGGTTGGATACATTAAGGCTTCTTCCAGGCTTTCTGCAGGCATTACAGCACGGGCTAAAAGAAACTTGGCAAAAGCACTGGATAGTTCTTTTTCAATGTGTTCCCTTAAGTCCTTGTTTTTTCTAACCAGGATAATAAATTGACGGATCAGCTCATCTCTTTTGTCTTTAAGCAATTTATGGCCCCGCTGTGCCATGGTTAATCTTTTTTTCAGGCGGTTTAGCTCCATGCGGGTTGGATTGACCCGTATTTCCATATACCCTAATCCTCCTCCCGGCCGGATTCCTGCTCAGGCAGATACTTCTCCAGGTATTCATCGCGAACCCTCTTTAATTCCACCCGCGGCAAGTGAGCCAGAAGCTCCCAGCCGAGGTCCAGTGTTTCAATCACACTGCGGTCTTCTTCCTCGCCCTGGGTCACATAACGGTTTTCAAATTCATCGGCAAACCGGGAAAACTTTTTATCAGCTTCGGAAAGAGCAGCTTCACCAAGAATGGCGGCCAGCTCCTTGGCTTCTTTACCCCGGGCATAAGCGGCATAGAGCTGGTTCATCGTATCAGCATGATCTTCCCTGGTTTGATCTGCTCCAATGCCTTTATCTTTAAGCCTTGAAAGAGAGGGAAGAACATCAATGGGAGGATATAAGCCTTTGCGGTGCAGTTCCTGACTTAAAATTATCTGGCCCTCTGTAATATAACCGGTTAAGTCGGGAATGGGGTGAGTCTTGTCATTTTCGGGCATGGTCAGGATGGGCAGCTGGGTAATTGACCCGGACCGGCCCTGGATCCGGCCTGCTCTTTCATAAATACTTGAAAGGTCGGTATAAAGGTAACCGGGATAACCGCGGCGCCCGGGAACCTCTTTACGGGCTGCCGATATTTCTCTTAAGGCTTCAGCATAATTGGTCATGTCGGTAAGGATAACCAAAACGTGCATGTCCTGTTCGTATGCCAGGTACTCCGCGGCGGTAAGGGCCATGCGTGGTGTGGAAATCCGTTCAATAGCCGGATCGTCTGCCAGATTGATAAAAAGAATCGACCGCTCAATTGCACCAGTCTTCCGAAAATCATTAATAAAAAAATCCGCCTCTTCAAAAGTAATTCCCATTGCAGCAAAAACAACCGCAAATTTTGCTTCTGTGCCAAGCACCTTGGCCTGCCTTGCTATCTGGGCAGCCAGGCGGGAGTGAGGCAGTCCGGAGCTGGAGAAGATAGGCAATTTTTGCCCCCGCACCATGGTATTCATCCCGTCGATAGCAGAAACCCCGGTTTGAATAAATTCAGAGGGATAGTCGCGGGCATAAGGGTTGATCGGGAATCCATTAATGTCAAGGCGTTTATCAGGGATAATTTTTGGACCCTGATCCCGTGGTTGACCCAGCCCGCTGAAAACCCGGCCAAGCAGGTCCATGGAAACCGGCAGTTCGATCGCTTTACCCTGAAAGCGCACTTTGGCTGAACCGATATTCAGGCTGGTTGAGCCTTCAAAAATCTGGACCAGGGCCCGATCCCGGTCAACTTCCAGGACCTGCCCGCGCCTGATGTCTCCGCCGGGCAGTTCAATTTCTGTCAACTCACCGTATTTAATGCCTTCTACCTGTTCAACCAGCATTAACGGGCCGGCTACATCTATGATTGTTTTGTACTCTTTAAGCATCCTCATCTCCTCCTTCACCGGCTAACGAAGCAAGCTGTTCTTTTATTTCGCGCTTGATATCTTCCATTTCTTTTATCTTATCTTCAGGCAAATACCGGGCCCGGGCAATTTTTTCACGGGCCGACAGGGCAAACATTTTTTCTAAATCAAGGTCAATTTCCGCTTTTTCAACGACTGCATCTGCTTCATGATGAAACATTAAAATCAGCTCCAGCATACTAAATTGCTTTTGAAGAGAGCTATATGTATCAATTTCATGCATGGCATTCTGGTGGAGAAAATCTTCGCGAAGTGATTTTGCAGTTTCTAATATTAGCCTTTCTTTGGATGAAAGAGCGTCAACTCCCACCAACCTGACTATTTCTTCCAGTTCAGCTTCTTCCTGCAGCAAACGCATCGCTTCCCGTCGCATCTCATTCCACTGTTCACCAATGGTATCCCGGAAATATTCAGCAACATTATCAAGATAAAGGGAGTAACTGAGCAGCCAGTTAATTGCCGGAAAATGGCGGCGATAGGCCAGTGAAGCATCCAGCCCCCAGAATACTTTAACAA
>SKXC01000047.1 GCA_007128625.1 Syntrophomonadaceae bacterium
CCAGATCTTCAGCTACACTTCCGGCTAAAACTACTACGGGTACATTTTCTTTTTTTGCTGCCCGTGCCACCCCTACCGGCACTTTCCCGTAGATGGATTGGGCGTCCAGTTCTCCTTCACCCGTCAAGATTAGAGAACAATTTTTTAGTTCTTTTTCTAAACCTACAGCCTCCATAACCAGTTCAATACCGGGAGTAAGTTCTCCATTTAGAAAAGCCATCAAACCTGCACCCAGTCCACCAGCGGCTCCCGAACCGGGAACATTTTCTACATCTATTCCAAGATCACGATAGATAACCTGAGCATAATGCTTTAAAGCCCGGTCAAGTTTTTCTACCATATCTGGAGTTGCACCTTTTTGCGGACCATAAACTGACGATGCTCCCCGGGAACCTGTAAGTGGATTGTTTACATCACAGGCTACCCGGATTCGGGTATTTTTCAGGCGAGAATCCATCCCGGAAAGGTCAATTTTACGCAGCTTATGCAGGTAACCTCCGCCGAAGGGCAGTTCCCTGCCCTCTTCGTCCACCAGAGACGCTCCCAGGGCCTGGGCCATACCCCCGCCCCCATCATTCGTGGCACTACCGCCGATACCGATAATCAGTTTCCTGCATCCCCGATCCAGGGCAGCTTTGATTAGCTGTCCTGTGCCGTAGGTGGTGGTGACCATAGGATTTCTCTCGTTTTCGTCAAGCAAAGGTAAACCAGAAGCGGCGGCCATTTCAATCACGGCGGTTTTCTTGTCGCCCATCAAACCCCAGTAAGAAGACACCGGTCTTCCCAGTGGATCCGTAACCTCTTCAGTTACGAATTCTCCCCCCGAGGCCGAAACAAGGGCGTCAACCAAACCTTCTCCACCGTCAGATAGGGGCAATCGGGTTACTTGAACTTGAGGCAAAACTGCTCTAATCCCTTCTTCCATAGCCACAGCTACTTGAGAAGCGAAGAGACTGCTTTTAAAAGAATCGGGAGCAACTAAAATCTTCATGGAATGCCTCCAACTTCTGTTTGGTGAGTAGAGATATGAAATGAAGAACTAGAGCAGGCAACATTGGTTATAATTAATTAACGTTGAAAAGCGCTCTCTACAAGCAACACCATGAACATATAATTATTACTGCTTAGCCTTGGGCTGTTAACCAGACTCCTGATGTTCCCGGAAAACCTAAAAGCAAACCTAAAAATTACAGCTAATCCAGCACCATCATCTGCTCGCCGCCGTACTCCACTCCGGCGCACCGGCCGCTGTCTTCAAATATAACCCGGCCGCCTGCATTCTCTTTGAGGGTAACATGGACAAGCCCCTGCAGGTTCTCCTGGACCAGCGGCACCATTTGATCGCCGCGCGGACCATTAAGCAAAATGAAATCTTCGCTGCTGGTCTCACATTCAATAACCAGGGAGTGATTCCTGTTTTTTAAATGCACGATCACATCGGTTCCTTTTTGGATCACTTCAACTTTACTGCGGTTCATTGTGGTAAACTTATAAAAGCTTTCGTCCAGGTAAAGGCCGACTAAAAAACCTTTGAAGCTGGAAACAGGAAAGGGTATATGGGCCAGGGAACAGCTCAAGGAAGCACGCTTTTTGGGGAAATGGTTGCACTGGATCCACACCCATGAATAAGGAAAGGCCACGCCCCAGTTTTTTTCAATATAACCTTTTCCACCGCTGAAATCAACCAACCGCCCATTAATATCAAGGGTGCCGGTTAAATCAAAGTCCATGGCGCAGACCTGGCTGTAACACTGCATTTTCAAGATATAGTTGTAAAAACCCATGCTGCCCGGGTTGAAGATAGTGTCCGGCCAGGCAAGGTGGTTGGTAAATTGTAAACTGCCCTTGATAACCTCATCGTTTCCGGTCAGGTTAAATGAAATGCCGTTTCGGCCGAAACTGTTGCCGGCAATATCTACAGCAAAGTCATCTTTAGAAGCAGAAAAATCTGCAGGGAAAAAACGGATATAGCTATAGGTCTTGTTCGTACCGTCAACTACCTGGATAAAAGCATGGTCGTGTTCTGAAACCGAGCTGAAAAACACCCCCGGGATAAAGGCATAGGCGTTTTTCATTTTCCCGTCGACCAGCTTAAAATACCAGCCTTCAAAATAATTCTTGCCCAGTCTGCCGTGGTAAAGGTCGGGGTAACGCAGGCTTTTAAGATTCAAGCTCTCATTTTCCTTTCATTAAGAATATCCCGCAGGGGATAATGGTTTCTAGGTCAGTTTGGCAAAGTGTTCCTATTCACTCTGCAACACGTAGGTTATAATGATGATTGATCTCGTCATTACAGAGATATAATATAAAGAACCTCAATATTTTAAATTATACCACAAGCAATGTTGGAATGGATGTTCATCAGGCAAATACTATCGATGGAGGGTTGCTAAGAAAAATGGAAAAATATAAAGGTGATAGAGCTATTGATATTTTAAGTCACAACCTCGAAGCATGGAACAAAGAGGTGGCGGAAGGTAATAAATGGACCAAACCAGTAGATTCACGAACCATAGCAGCAGCAAAAAAAGGGCGCTGGAGCGTATTATTAACCCCGACTAAGCCAGTCCCGACAACGTGGTTTCCCCAGCTTAAAGGTGAAAAGGTATTATGCCTGGCATCAGGGGGCGGTCAGCAGGCTCCTGTTCTAGCCGCTGCAGGGGCAGAGGTTACTCTGCTTGACAATTGTCCGTCTCAGCTCGAGACAGATAAGATGGTTGCAAAAAGAGAACGTTTATCGATTAACATCGAGCAGGGAGACATGCGAGATCTATCAAGGTTTCAAAGTGAAGCTTTTGCAGTTATAGTTCATCCTGTATCTAATAGTTTTATTGATGATGTACTGAAAGTATGGCAAGAATGTTATAGAGTTTTACGAAAAGGGGGATGTTTGTTAGCAGGATTTGACAACCCCCTAACCTATATTTTTGATTTCAAAGAGTGGGATTTAAATCATAATTTAATCGTAAGATATAAAATTCCTTACTCTGATATTGAACAGCTTCCTCAAGATGAATTGCAGTCTAGAATTAAAGATAAAGAAACCCTGGAGTTTGGGCATTCTTTGGAAGATCAAATCGGAGGTCAAATTAAAGCTGGTTTTGCAATTGTTGGTTTTTACGAGGACTCAGCAGGTGGGGATCTTTTGGATCCTTTTATTAACACTTTCATTGCCACAAGAGCAATCAAGCAGCAGGCATTATCGGAAGGATTAATTAACCATGACGTGAAGAAGGCAGGAGAATAGCCATGCTTGAAAGCAAACCTTTAATATCAAGAGGTGATCTTAACCGGGATTCGTTGCAAGGGCAGGTGGCTGTGGTAACAGGGGCAGGACGGGGTATCGGCTTCGAGACTGCCCGGGCTCTGGCCTGGTTGGGTGCCCATGTGATTATAGCTGAGATTGATCATGATACAGGCAGTCGAGCTGCTGAAGATATAAACCGGGAAATGGGTGAAGATGCAGCTTGTTTCATTGCGACAGACGTGGGTGATATCAGCAGCATCGAGGATATGGCCCACCAAGTATTAGAGAAAAAAGGCAAAATAGATATAGTGATCAATAATGCAACTGTCACCCCTATGGGGGCAGTGCAGGATGTCAGTATTGAAGAGTGGGACTATAGCTACCGGGTAAACCTGCAGGGTCCTGTGATGCTGGCCAGGACTTTTTTGCCAGGAATGCTAAAGAGGGATTACGGCGTCTTCGTCTGCGTCTCTTCAGTCGGAGAAGCTTATATGGGGGCCTATGAGTCGCTGAAGGCAGCTCAGATACACCTGGGCTCTACCCTTGATGCCGAATTAGAAGAAACAGGAGTTATCGCTTTTTCCATCGGGCCGGGACTGGTGCATACCCCCGGGGCTCTGGCAGGCATTGAAAAGCTGGCCCCGCTTTACGGCAAGACAGTAGAAGAATTCTTCGAGATGAGCAAAGAGCAGGTTATCTCCGCCGAAGGAGCAGCGGCGGGGTTTGCTGCTACCGTTGCTTTGGCTAAAACTTTTAGGGGCATGGAAATCGATTCCCGCAGTGCTTTGAGAACAGCAGGAATCAGTTTGCCCGGAGAGCAGGATCCGGAAGAGGTGGAATTTGAAGAAACCAGTTTAACAGAAGTTATAGCATTGTGCCGTAAAGTGCGTAAGACCATTTACGAGCAGCATCAAGGCTGGCTCGAGCGTCCCCTGTTTGAACGCCAGTGGATGTTGCGCAATTTTAAGAAAGTGGCCGGGATGCCCGCAGAACACTGGTTGGAGCTTTTGGATAAAATGGAACAGGCCTTAGAAGAGGGAAGCTTTGGAAAAGCGGCAGCCTTGAAGGCACCTTTAAATAAGCTGGCCGGTTTTTATAAGAATCTGCAGCAACTGGCCCAGGGCTATGTAAAAGACCCCGTTGAGCTGGAGAAAAACTTACAGATTACCCGGCAGTGGCAAGAAGATGCCGAAAAATTGTCCGATATATTACAGTAAGGTTTTCTGAAGCGGTTATCGTGGCAGGGTTGGACAGAAAAATGGCTGACTTTACTTGTTCATCAACCTATCCTTAAAATCGAAGCATA
>SKXC01000035.1 GCA_007128625.1 Syntrophomonadaceae bacterium
AAACAATAAGTCATCGCCGCCGTCAAAGTCGTCTTGCCATGGTCAACATGACCAATCGTCCCTACATTAACATGCGGCTTCGTCCGCTCAAACTTCTGCTTCGCCAACTAAATGCACCTCCAACTATTAATAAGTAACACTTTGAGTAATAATTTTTTGCGCAATATTCTGGGGAACCTCTTCATAACGATAAAATTCCATATTGTAAACACCCCTTCCCTGGGTGTGTGAACGTAATTCAGTGGCATAACCAAAAATTTCGGAAAGCGGAACAGCCCCCCGGATTATCTGGTGACCACTTTTTAATTCGGTACCCAGGATCCTTCCCCTGCGCCCGGTAAAATCGCCAATGATATCGCCAACATATTCCTCAGGTGCTGAAACTTCAACTTTCATCACCGGCTCCAGCAGCACCGGTTTTGCTTTTGAAAGGGCAGCTTTTAAAGCCTTGGAGCCGGCAATACGAAAGGCCAACTCGGAAGAGTCAACCTCGTGGAAAGAACCGTCAACCAATACAACTTTAAAATCGACCACCGGAAAACCGGCTAATATCCCATTTAAGGATGCATCTTTCACGCCGGCTTCAACAGAGGGGATGAATTCTTTCGGAATGGCACCGCCGACAATTTTATTTTCAAATACAAAACCTCCTCCCGGCTCGAGAGGCGAAAGATTAATTTTCACATGTCCGTACTGGCCGCGGCCGCCTGACTGTCTCACAAACCGCCCCTCACTGGATGCCTCATTTTGAATGGTTTCCTTATAAGCTACCTGGGGTTTGCCAACATTGGCCTGAACTTTAAACTCCCGCAGCAACCGGTCAACAATTATCTCCAGATGAAGCTCTCCCATGCCCTGGATTATTGTCTGCCCGGTTTCCTGATCGGTGTAGATTTGAAATGTAGGATCTTCCTCGGCCAGATGCTGCATTGAAACGGTCATCTTATCCTGGTCGGCCTTAGTTTTTGGTTCAATAGCAATCGAGATAACCGGTTCGGGAAACTTGATATTTTCCAAAACTATCGGTTTGTCAAGTGCACATAAGGACTCACCGGTACTGATTTCTTTGGGACCGGCCAAAGCAAGAATATCACCGGTTTGAGTTTCTTCTATTTCTTCCCGAAAATTGGCATGCATCCGGATCAATCTGCTAATACGCTGACGCTTTTGACGGGTTGAGTTTAGCACAACAGATCCTTTCTTTAAGGTTCCTGAATAAACCCGGGCAAAGGCCAGTTTACCTACGTAAGGATCGACCATTATTTTAAAAACCAGGGCTGAAAACGGAGCATCATTGGCCGGAAGACGAAAGTCTTCTGCTCCATCTTTAGGATTAAATCCCTTAACCGCTCCAACTTCTACCGGAGAGGGCATATAGTTAATAACTGCATCAAGCAGGGGCTGAACACCCTTATTGCGGTATGAAGAACCACAGAGAACAGGTACCAGGTTATGATAAATAGTCGCTTTACGCAGCGCCCGGTAACATTCCTCAGGGCTAATTTCTTCACCGTTAAAATATTTTTCCATCACTTCATCATCGTAATCAGCAACTGTTTCAATAAGTTTTTCCCGGTAATCATTTGCCTGCTCTACCATAACATCCGGAATATCGGTTTCGTTACTGCGCTTACCAAGATCATCTTCATATATGATTGCGCGCCTGCTAACCAGGTCAACAACTCCAACAAAATCCCCTTCTACACCAATAGGCAGTTGAATCGGTAGGGCCCGGGCATGAAGCCTTTCCCGCAGCTGCTGCAAAACACTGAAAAAATCGGCTCCGACTGTATCCATTTTATTTATATAAGCCAGGCGGGGAACATGATAGCGGTCGGCCTGACGCCAAACAGTTTCAGACTGCGCTTCTACTCCGCCCTTGGCACAAAAAATAGCAACCACACCGTCAAGCACCCGCATTGAACGCTCCACTTCTACAGTAAAGTCCACGTGCCCGGGTGTGTCGATAATATTAATCAAATTATCGCGCCAGCGGCAAGATGTTGCTGCTGAAGTAATGGTGATTCCACGTTCCTGCTCCTGTGCCATCCAGTCCATGGTGGCAGTCCCATCATGAACTTCACCAAGCTTGTGAACACGACCGGAGTAAAACAGGATACGCTCAGTAGTGGTTGTTTTACCGGCATCAATATGGGCAGCGATGCCAATATTCCTGATATTTTCAAGATTAGCTTCATTTTTTAATTCATTTTTTTGGGCCTCTTTGCTCATGTCACCCCTCCTTTCCGATTTTATTCGTTTTAGTTTTTCTTCATTTTAGCTTTATTTACAGCTGAAACCTTAACTACCACCGGTAGTGGGCAAAAGCCTTGTTTGCTTCAGCCATTTTATGAGTATCTTCTTTTTTCTTGATCGTACTGCCGGTTCCGCTTGCCGCTTCCATCAACTCTCCAGCCAGACGCTGGGCCATTGTCTTTTCAGATCGATTGCGGGCAAAGTTGATGATCCAACGTATTGCTAAAATATATTTGCGGTGAGAGCTAACCTCCACCGGAACCTGGTAGGTGGCACCGCCAACCCGGCGGGCCTTTACTTCCAAAACAGGAGCTGCATTGCTGACAGCTGTTTCAAAAATCTCTTCTGGTTCTTTTCCGGTTTTTTCCTTAATAATATTAAAGGCATCATAGATAATTTCCTGAGCGGATCCTCTTTGACCGTCATACATAAGTTTATTGATAAACCTGGTCACCAGTTTGCTTTTATAAACCGGATCCGGCAAAATATCACGTTTTGATACAGGGCCTTTGCGCGGCATCTTCAATCACCCACTCCTCTTACTATTTTACTGCGTTTTCGGCTTCTTGGTGCCGTATTTCGAACGTCCCTGGGCTCTGTTTTCTACTCCGGCTGCATCAAGAGTTCCTCTTACCAGGTGGTAACGTACACCCGGCAAATCTTTTACTCTTCCACCCCTGACGAGGACAACCGAGTGCTCCTGCAGGTTGTGGCCGATACCGGGAATATAAGCTGTCGCTTCAATTCCATTGGTCAGGCGGACTCTGGCAATTTTACGCAGGGCTGAGTTAGGCTTTTTAGGAGTAGTTGTGGAAACCCTGGTGCAAACACCCCTTTTCTGCGGTGAACGGTCCAGTGCCGGTGCAGTCCTTTTTTTGGTTATTTGTTTACGACCCTTACGAACTAATTGATTAATTGTCGGCATTAGTCCACCTCCTTTAATCTTTTAATGTGGCAGCTGTTGCCGCCTTAACCTTTATGCCAAACATTTTACCCAGTTGAATCATAGTATCAACATGCTGCGGTTCTATATCATTTTCTTCACATAAAAAAAACACTGGCCGGACTACTTTTTCATCGGCATCACCGGCAACAAAAACCTGTAGGACTCTTTTTTGTTCCAAAGCCTTTATGGTTTCTTTTGTCCCAACTACTCTTTGTCGGGATTTATCAACCTGATCAACCAACGAAAGGGCACACCGTCCTTATGATTAAACACTCCTGTACTCATTACTAAAACGCACTTTAAGAGTTTAACACCCTGAACAAACCTTGTCAATCAAAAAATTCATTTTTATCAATACCGGACCAACTTTAATCTTCAAACATCTCCGGATCTTCTTCCAATCCCTGTGGTCTTTGATCGCCGGTGGCTGCTATTGCTGTTTCTTCGGTATCCAATCCCAGGTCTGCTTCCGGTTTTGACTCTTTTTCTGTTTCCGGTTCAATACCAACCGGCCTGACATCGATGTTGCGGTAACGGGTCATACCGGTGCCGGCTGGAATTAATTTGCCGATTATGACATTTTCTTTAAGTCCAAGCAGCTGATCCTGGCGTCCCTTAATGGAGGCCTCGGTCAAAACCCGGGTAGTTTCCTGGAATGAAGCAGCTGAAAGAAATGATTCTGTCGCCAGAGAAGTTTTGGTGATTCCAAGCAGAAGAGGGCGCGCCACAGCAGGACGTCCTCCCCCTTCAGTCACAGCTGCATTAATCTCTTCAAAAATATGACTGTCGAGCATTCCACCGGGTAATAAGTCGGTATCATTAGGTTCTTCAACTTTAACCTTTTTCAACATCTGGCGGACAATTATTTCGATATGCTTATCGCTAATATCGACACCCTGCATCTTGTAAACCCACTGTACTTCTTTAAGCATATAGAGCTGCACTCCGCGTACCCCTTTAACCTTAAGCAGTTCATGGGGATTGACAGAGCCTTCAGTCAGTTCATCACCGGCATTAATCTTCTGACCGTCTTCAACCTTGATCCGAGCTCCGTATGGAATCGGGTAAACACGGTTTTCACCATATTCTGATGTGAGTCTTATTTCGCGCTTGTAACGAGTTTCGATGACTTCTATTTCACCGGCAATTTCAGCAATTAGCGATTGTCCTTTCGGCTTACGTGCTTCAAATAGCTCTTCAACCCGGGGCAGACCCTGGGTAATATCGTCTCCAGCCACGCCACCGGTGTGAAAAGTCCGCATCGTCAACTGGGTCCCAGGTTCACCGATCGACTGGGCAGCAATAATGCCTACGGCTTCGCCGACATTGACTATTTCTCCACTGGCAAGGTCGCGTCCATAACATTTTACACAGACGCCGTGACGGGTTTTACAGGTCAGCACCGAGCGGAAGAGAACTTCGCTTATATTATGATCGAGAATCATTTTGGCCATTTCTTCATTAACCAGGGTATCAGCTTCGATCAGCACTTCACCTGTTTCCGGATGATAAACCGGATCGAGGGTATAGCGTCCGACAACCCTTTTGACTGCGTCTTCCAGATTTTCATCATTTTCCAGAAACTCGCTCAGGCCGATCGACTGACCAGTGCCACAGTCATCTTCCCGGACAATAACATCCTGCACCACATCTACCAGCCGACGGGTCAGGTAACCGGAATCGGCAGTTTTCAAGGCAGTATCAGCCAGGCCTTTCCGGGCCCCGTGAGTCGAAATAAAATATTCGAGCACTGTCAGACCCTCCCGAAAGTTGGCCCGGATCGGAATATCGATAATCCTTCCGGCCGGGTCAGCCATCAGACCGCGCATTCCGCCTAACTGGGTAATCTGGGATTCGTTACCCCGGGCACCGGAGTGGGCCATCATATAAATTGGATTCAGCTCATCAAGGCCTTCCATTAAGGCCGCAGTTACTTCTTCCTTGGCATTACCCCAAATTTCAATTACCCGGTCATAACGTTCTTTTTCGGTAATTAGCCCCCGTTCATATTGCTGCTCGGTAGTTTCTACTTTTTCTTCTCCAATTTTCATTATCTCCTGTTTTTGCGGAGGAACAACAATATCGCTTACTGCAACTGTAACCCCGGCAACTGTAGCATAATGAAAGCCGAGTTTTTTAACTTCATCTAAGATTTCCGCTGTCTTGGTATTGCCATACATTCGGTAATAACGGGCTATCAAGTCTGCCAGGAAATCTTTTTTAATCGCTTTATTATGCGGCAACTCCTGCAGCACTTGATCAGGATCAAATCCTTTAAAGGGAATAAAACAATGCTCGGGTAGTGAATTGGTAAAATCAGCATTATTCATGTATGGAAAGTCCTTGGGGAAAACATCGTTAAAAATTATTTTACCCACAGTAGTAAGCAGGTATTTCTTGCGGCGGACAAATTCACGGCCCTTAAAGCCCCCGGCACGTACAAATATACGGGCCTGCAGATTGAGATAACCGAGATTGTAAGCGGTTACCGCCTCTTCGGGATCCGGGAAAACCTTGCCTTCACCCATAGCTCCCTTTTTTTCATAAGTCAGGTAATAACAACCGAGGACCATATCCTGGGTCGGTGTTGTTACCGGTTTTCCTTCTTTGGGATTGAGTATGTTATGGGCCGAAAGCATCAACAAACGAGCTTCAGCCTGCGCTTCGGCAGAAAGCGGAACATGGACCGCCATTTGGTCTCCATCAAAGTCAGCATTATAAGCAGCGCAAACCAGGGGATGAATCTGGATTGCCCTTCCTTCAACCAGTACCGGTTCAAAAGCCTGGATTCCGAGCCGGTGTAAAGTAGGGGCCCGGTTTAAAAGAACCGGATGATCCTTAATCACTTCTTCAAGCACATCCCATACTTCGGGACGAACCTTTTCCACCATTCGTTTTGCACTCTTGATATTGTGCGCTTCGCCGTCACTGACCAGGCGCTTCATAACAAACGGTTTGAATAGTTCCAGGGCCATTTCCTTGGGCAGGCCACATTGATATAGTTTTAACTCGGGACCGACAACAATCACTGAGCGACCCGAGTAGTCAACTCTTTTACCGAGTAGATTCTGCCGGAATCGGCCCTGTTTTCCTTTCAGCATATCACTAAGTGATTTAAGCGGCCTGTTACCGGGGCCGGTTACCGGCCGGCCGCGACGGCCGTTGTCAATCAGGGCGTCAACTGCTTCCTGCAGCATCCGTTTTTCATTGCGGACAATAATATCAGGAGCGCCCAGATCAAGCAGCCTCTTCAGCCGATTGTTACGGTTAATTACCCGGCGGTAAAGATCATTCAGGTCAGAAGTTGCAAAACGACCGCCGTCAAGCTGAACCATCGGCCGCAAATCAGGCGGAATGACCGGAATACCATCGAGAATCATCCACGAAGGATCGTTGCCCGAGTTACGAAAAGCTTCGACAACCTCGAGACGCCTGATCGCACGAATCTTTTTTTGTCCGCTGGAACTGACCAGTTCGTCACGTAATTCAAGGGCTATTTCTTCAAGATCAAGCCTTTTTAAAAGTTTCTTAATGGCTTCAGCACCCATTTCCGCTTTAAAACCTTTGCCACTTTTAAAAAGAGCCTGGTATTTGTCGAAATACTCCCGGTATTCGGCTTCTGTTAAGAGCTGTTTATCACTGAGGTATGTATCGCCTGGATCAATAACAACATAGGCAGCAAAATATAACACTTTTTCCAGTGCCCGGGGAGACATATCAAGCAATAAGCCCATCCGGCTGGGAATACCTTTGAAATACCAAATATGCGATACAGGAGCGGCCAATTCTATATGACCCATCCGCTCACGTCGGACCTTCGCCCTGGTCACCTCTACTCCACAGCGATCACAAACAATACCACGGTATCGAACCCGCTTGTACTTTCCGCAGTGACATTCCCAGTCTTTTTGCGGACCAAATATTTTTTCACAGAAGAGCCCCTCACGTTCAGGTTTCAGGGTGCGGTAGTTGATGGTCTCCGGTTTCTTAACTTCACCCCTTGACCAGGCCCTGACCTGCTCAGATGAGGCCAGCCCCACTTTTAAGGCATCAAAATTATTTACATCCAACAAAAGAATCTCTCCTTCCGCCAGGTTTCAACCTGAGGCTGCTAGTAGATGCTTTCTTCATCTTCCGCCAACCCTTCTGCTTCTTCAGTAAACTCTTCATCTTTTTCTTTTTCCTTCTTTTTAGTAGAATGTTCGGTCTCCGAATCATCTAAGCTTTCATCATCTTCCTGTTCAAGCTCTTCTAGTTGATCTAGAGAAACTTCTTCAACATTTTCCTGTTCAACCCCAACCGGAAGTGAAACGCCCTCTTCAGGATCTTCAGAATCCTCTACAACTTCTGATGCTTCTTCGATGGTATCTTCATCTTTTTTTAATTCTTTTTTGACATACTGGTCAAGATCATCTTCATCTGCTTCCATGCCTTCAATATTTACATCCAGCCGGCGGTAATCGCCATCATCATCGGTTTCTTTAATTTCAACTTCTCCAGATTCTTCGCTGAGAACCCGGACATCGAGAGAAAGACTTTGCAGTTCCTTAACCAGCACCTTAAATGACTCGGGTACACCTGGTTCGGGAATATTTTCACCTTTTACAATGGCTTCGTAAGTTTTTACCCGGCCAACCACATCGTCAGATTTAACTGTGAGAATCTCCTGGAGGGTATATGCGGCACCGTAAGCTTCCAGGGCCCAGACTTCCATTTCTCCAAATCGTTGACCGCCGAATTGCGCTTTGCCTCCCAGAGGCTGCTGCGTAACCAGGGAATAAGGGCCGGTTGAACGCGCATGAATCTTATCGTCAACCAGGTGGGCCAGTTTAAGCATATAAACATAACCGACCGTTATTCTTTCATCAAATGGTTCCCCGGTCCGGCCGTCGTACAGTATGGTTTTACCATCTTCGGAAAGCCCGGACTCCCTAAAGCAATCAAAAACATCCTCTTCGGAAGCCCCGTCAAAAACCGGGGAAGCAATACTTATACCCAGTGTTCTGGCTGCCCAGCCAAGGTGAGCTTCCAAAACCTGCCCGATATTCATCCTGGAAGGTACACCAAGCGGGTTGAGAACAACATCAAGGGCGGTGCCATCGGGCAGGAAAGGCATATCTTCTTCAGGAAGAATTCGGGCTATTACACCCTTGTTACCATGCCTTCCAGCCATTTTGTCCCCTTCGGATACTTTTCGCTTCTTGGCCACGTAAACTCGAACCAGCTGATTGACACCGGGCGAAAGCTCGTCACCTTCCTCACGGTTAAAGACCTTAACATCGACAACTATTCCTGATTCACCATGGGGTATACGCAGTGAAGTGTCTCTTACTTCGCGGGCTTTTTCACCAAAGATAGCTCGTAGCAACCGCTCTTCTGCAGTCAGTTCTGTTTCACCCTTGGGAGTAACTTTACCTACCAGGATATCACCGGCTCTTACCTCGGCACCGCTGCGAATTATGCCCCGTCCGTCGAGATCTTTTAAGGCTTCTTCACCAACATTTGGTATATCGCGGGTAATTTCTTCCGGTCCAAGTTTAGTATCCCTGGCCTCCGACTCATATTCTTCAATGTGAATGGAGGTAAAAGTATCTTCTTTGACCAGTTTTTCGCTGATTAAAATCGCATCTTCATAGTTGAAACCTTCCCAGGGCATAAAAGCAACTAAAACATTACGGCCAAGGGCCATTTCCCCTAAGTTTGTGCAGGAACCGTCAGCTATTACCTCTCCGGCCCTGACTTCCTGTCCCTTCCGGACTATCGGATGTTGATTCACACAGGTTCCCTGGTTTGAGCGCTTAAATTTCTGAAGAGAGTAGAGATCAATTCCTCCGTCAAAACCGGGGATCCGCTCTGTTTCAAAACGTTCCCTGGTCCGGCCGTTAATTATATAGTTTCGTTCATCACTATCATCTTTGCGTTTGATCATGATTTCATTACTGGTAACCCGCACTACTTCGCCTCCGGCCAGACAAACTGCTACCGCACCAGAATCGATGGCAGCTTTATATTCCAGGCCGGTCCCAACAAAGGGTGCTTCAGTTTGCAATAAAGGTACAGCCTGCCTCTGCATATTGGCACCCATCAGGGCCCGGTTGGCATCATCATTCTCCAAAAAAGGAATAAGGGCCGTAGCCACACTGACCAGCTGTTTCGGTGAAACGTCCATGAAATCAACCTCGTGGGGATTACGCATAACTGTGTCATAATAGTAACGACAAATAACCCGGTTACCGGTAAAGCGGCCATCTTCATCCAGCTTGGCATTAGCCTGGGCAATAACAAAGCGGTCTTCATCATCAGCAGTGAGATAAACAATTTCTGAAGTAACCCGCCCCTCTTTCTTATCAACCCGCCGGTAAGGAGTTTCAATAAAACCATATTCGTTAATGCGGGCATAAGTGCCCAGCGATCCAATCAAACCAATATTCGGACCTTCGGGGGTTTCAATAGGACAAATCCGACCGTAGTGCGAATGGTGAACATCACGGACTTCAAACCCCGCCCTTTCTCTGCTTAACCCACCGGGACCGAGTGCGCTTAAACGTCTTTTATGGGTTAACTCAGCCAGAGGATTAGTTTGATCCATAAACTGGGATAGCTGGCTGCTGCCGAAAAATTCTTTTATTGAAGCAATTACCGGCCTGATGTTAATCAGGGCCTGTGGTGTAATGGCCTCTACATCCTGGATAGTCATCCTTTCACGAACAACTCTTTCCATGCGGGAAAGTCCGATCCTGAACTGATTTTGAAGCAGCTCTCCAACGCTGCGCAACCGCCGGTTACCCAGGTGATCTATATCATCGGCATGACCAATACCATCGAATAGATTGATAATATAGTTAACTGCAGCCAGAATATCACTGGTAACCAGGTGCCTGGTCGATAAATCCACGTTGCCATTTCCGATAACAAGATGGGTCCGGTCCCGGTAATTAATTTTTGCCCTTTGAATATTATGATCCTCGATCACCCGGGCTGTTTCTTCATCGACAATATTGCCCGCTTTACAAATAACTTTTCCTCCAGCCGGGTCTTTTATATCTTCGGCCAGTTCATGTCCGAAAAGACGCTCAGTCATTGACAGCTTCTTGTTGGCCTTAAACCTGCCAACATAAGCAAAATCATAACGTTTTCCATCAAAAAATAGTGAATCAAAAAGCGAACGGGCATTTTCTGTATTTAAAGGCTCACCGGGACGCAAACGCTTGTAAATCTCAAGTAAAGCAGTTTCAACTGAGTCGGTATGATCTTTTTCCAGCAGATCATCCAGGCGATGATCATGGTTCAGAACTTCTTTTATTTCCTCATCTGTACCGTAACCGATAGCCCTAAGCAAAACAGAAACCGGTATCTTCCTGGTCCGATCTACACGTACATATATTCCATCTGAAACATCAGTCTCAAATTCCAGCCAGGTCCCCCGGTTGGGAATGATCGTGCCGCTTATAAGCTCCTTACCTGTACTCCCGCTCGGATCAGGCTGTTTCTTGAAATAAACCCCGGGAGATCGAACCAGCTGGCTTACAATAACCCGTTCAGCACCATTGATTATAAAAGTTCCGTTCTCAGTCATCATGGGAAAGTCGCCCATGAAAACTTCCTGTTCTTTAACCTCACCGGTTTCCCGATTAATCAGGCGAACTTTTACCTTTAATGGTACAGCATAGGTAGCATCCCTTTCTTTACAATCTTCAACAGAATACTTGGGCTCACCCAGGGAATAATCAAAAAATTCGAGAACAAGATTGCCTGTAAAGTCTTGAATAGGTGAAAAATCATCAAATATTTCTTTTAAACCCTGGTCCAGAAACCAGTCAAAAGAACTGCGCTGCACTTCAATTAAATTTGGAAGATCAAGAACTTCCTTAATCCGGGCAAAAG
This sequence comes from Syntrophomonadaceae bacterium, assembly GCA_007128625.1. GTDB lineage: Bacteria > Bacillota > Dethiobacteria > DTU022 > DTU022 > B1SED10-74M. The sequence goes on from SKXC01000035.1 coordinate 11,087, forward strand.
AACGCCTTTGCCTTATGCCTGTAGCGACACTAGTAGACATTAAAAAAAATCACTCCCCTGATATCTGGTTTATGATTTAAAACGGTGAAAACGGCTGGACACATAGACAGCCAAAATCCTCTGATTCTCCTATGGGTATGTATTTCATTACTTAAGAAGGCTAAATAAATCACTCGCAAAAAGATTGTAGTAGTACTAGACATCTAAAAATATTATCATAATAGATTCCGGATGTCAACAAGTTTGAAGAAAAATATTTAAGTCGGAAAGTGCAGCGGAAAGTGCAGGTAAAATAATTGGTTTTATTGAATCGTCCGGTTAATTATATTATTTTAAACTGATATCCGGATCAATAATAACAAATGCTAAAAGCCCTTTCAACTATGACCTGACCATAAAAATCCTAAATAGTTATTATGTCCATAAAAATACAGGAGCGCTAAAAGTATACACCCCTGTATTAAAATCATTATTGAGCTATATATATTTACCCACCCGGTAAACTTATTCTCTTATTTAAGCTCGATCACGCCGCCTGCTTCTTCAATCTTGGCCTTGGTGGCTTCAGCTTCTTCCTTGCTAACTTTTTCCTGGACGGGGCTGGGCAGTTCATCAACCATGGCTTTTGCTTCTTTGAGTCCCAGGCCGGTTAATTCACGAACAACCTTGATAACCTGGATCTTTTTCTCTCCAGCCGAGGTCAAAACAACATCAAACTCATCTTTTTCTTCTTCCTGGGCTGCTTCGGCAGCAGGAGCGGCGGCTGCAGCTACCGGGGCGGCGGCGGTTACGCCGAATTCTTCTTCCAGGGCTTTGACCAGATCAGATAATTCCAGGACGGTCATCCCTTTGATCATTTCCATAATTTCACTTACAGTACTTTTTTCTTTTGCCATTCTAAATATTCTCCTTTAATAAATAATATTATCTTTTATAAAAAGACTGTATTACTAAAATCCAGACCAGCTAGTTTGTTTCCAATCTAATCTACAACAGGGCCGCCTTTCCCATGATCACCAGTTTATTGAGATCAGGCGCTTTCTTTCTGCCGGCGGACCGCATCTACGGTATATACCAGTTGACTTAATATACCGTGCAGGGTTCCGACCAAACCGGAAATGGGAGCCTGGAAACCACCGACGACTTTGGATAACAATACCTCGCGTGAAGGAATTTCACCCAGTTCCTTGATACGCTCCGGGTTGATGAGTTGGCCGGAAAGCATACCACCCTTGATGACTAAAGTCTCGTTTTCTTTGGTAAAATCCCTGAACACTTTAGCTGCAGCAACCGGATCCTCGTTTGCATAAGCAATAGCGGTAGGACCTTCAAAAAATTCTTCCAACTGCTCAAAACCCGACTCTCTGCAGGCCAGGCGATTCATGGTATTCTTGGTAATTCGAAAGAGGCACTGTTCATTTCTCAAGCGGCGGCGCAGGTCATTAATGGTTTCAACGTTTAAACCCCTGTAATTGGTAACAACAACCAGCTCGGCCTGTTTTAAAGCTTCGGCTATTTCTTCCTTCATTTTTTCTTTGTCTTTCCTGGTAATCAAATATTTCACCTCCTCTTTGATCAATTTTTGCTTTAAAGTATAAATTCTTATCATAATAATTAAAGGGTTTTCCGCAGACAGAAAACCCCGTTTCAACCGTTTATATAAAGGTTAATATAAGCCGGTTATCATTCAGAGAGCTTTTCCTGGACAGGAAGTCTCAAGACCATTAAACCAAACGGTACCTGCCGTCTACGGAATACTCATATTCAACTTTTCGACACTTTTTACCTAGCTTTTAACTCCTACGCCCGGGTTAATTCTGATTCCGGGGCCCATAGTTGAGCTTACAGTAATACTTCTTAGATACTGGCCCTTGGCTGCGCTTGGACGGGCTTTAACCAGTGCATCCAGGACTGCATTAAAGTTTTCAACCAGTTGATCCTGGCTGAAAGATACTTTGCCAATCGGAACATGAACATTGCCGGCCTTGTCAGTCCGGTATTCAACTTTCCCGGCCTTGATCTCGTTAATTGCCCTGGCAATGTCAAATGTAACAGTCCCGCTTTTCGGGTTAGGCATCATTCCACGTGGGCCGAGAACTTTTCCCAGTTTACCAACAGAACTCATCATATCGGGTGTGGCTACAGCAACATCAAAATCAAGCCAGCCTTCCTGAACCCTGGCAACCAGTTCATCAGAACCGACATGATCAGCACCTGCTTCTTCAGCTTCACTTATTTTTTCACCTTTGGCAAAAACAACTACCCGGAGTGTTTTTCCGGTACCATGAGGTAAAACTACCGAACCGCGTACCTGCTGGTCGGCATGCTTGGGGTTAACTCCAAGGCGAAAAGCCGCTTCAACAGTTTCATCAAAAGAACAATTGCCCAGCTCACGGACTGATCCCAGGGCTTCTTCCGGCTCATATTTCTTTTCACGATTAATTTGTTTGCGGGCTTCTTCATACCTTTTCGCTCTTTTTGGCATTTCTTCTAAAACCTCCCGTGGTCTGCAAGTGCTCAGCACTCTCCCACCTTAATATTTATAGCTTCCAACCATTTATCTTTATATTAGCCTTCTACAACAATTCCCATGCTGCGTGCAGTACCGGCTATAATCTCAGTGGCTGCTTCAAGATCGTAAGCATTTAAGTCTTCCATTTTCTGTTTGGCAATATCCCTAACCTGGTCCCGGGTAATCGTTGCAACTTTAACCCTGTTTGGCTCCCCGGAAGCAGTTTCGAGGCCTGCTGCTTTCTTAAGCAGTACCGCGGCCGGAGGTGTCTTGGTAATAAAGCTATAGGTTCGGTCCTCATAAACTGTAAGCTCGACCGGTATAATTAATCCACCTGTATTGGCCGTTTGGTCGTTAAATTCTTTGCAAAAAGCCATAATATTAACCCCATGCTGGCCGAGAGCCGGCCCAACCGGAGGAGCAGGAGTTGCTTTACCGCCAGGTATTTGCAGCTTGACCAGGGCAAGCACTTTCTTTTTTTTAGCCATTCATAAAACCTCCCCACTGTTATTGCCCTACAGGCCAAACAGCGCTGATTAAAATTTAATCACCTGGTGAAATTCAAGTTCCACCGGTGTTTCACGTCCAAACATAGAAACCGATACCTTAACAGTACCTTTTTCCTGGTTAATTTCTTCCACCTTGCCTTCAAAATTCTTAAATGGGCCGCTTACCACCCGGACAACCTGGTTGACATCGAAGTCAATACGTGGTTTGCCCTCAACAACGCCCACCTGCCGTAAAATATGGGTTATTTCTTTTTCACTGAGTGGAACTGGTTTTGAGCCGGGACCAACAAATCCGGTTACTCCGGGGGTGTTGCGAACTACGTACCACGAGTCATCATCCATAACCATTTCAACCAGGACATAACCGGGAAAAACTTTTTTTTCGACTGTTCTTTTTTGACCGCCGCGGCTGGTTATCTCTTTTTCTGTAGGCACCATTATACGGAATATTTTATCTTTCATATCCATCGAATCCACACGGCGCTCAAGGTTTGTTTTAACCCGTTTTTCATATCCGGCATAGGTATGGATAACAAACCAGTCTTTTTTAACTGTTGTTTCTTCGTTTCCGTTATCAGGAACCTCTTCCATACCGTTTCCTGCACCGGTTTCGGTTTCTGTACTCATAGCAGGAGGGATCATTATTTGCCCCTGTCACTCTCCTTGTTTAGACCTTATAGTCAGACAATTAACCAATTACCAGCTTAAGCACAGCCAGAAAAATACTGTCCAGGATCCAGAAAAAAAAGCCAATTACCACTACCGCCGATAAAACAATACTGGTAAAAATACCAAATTCACGCCTGGTAGGCCAGCTTACTTTCTTTAATTCAACCCTGACTTCATGTAAAAACTTTCCTATTTTCTTAAAGATGCTCATTTAATCCGACCTCTTTTAAATGCTTTTTGGATTAATCCATTTCACTGCCCGGCTGAAAACTAAAATATACCTACTTTGTCTCTTTATGCAGTGTATGTGCTTTGCAGCGACTGCAGTACTTTTTTACCTCCAGACGATCCGGGTTGTTTTTTTTGTTCTTCCGGGTTGTATAGTTACGTTCCCGGCATTCGTCACAGGCCATATGTATGGTTACTCTCATTTGCCTCTCCCACCTGTCTCTTAAACTCGCAAGCTACAATTTACCACATTAAGATCAAACATGTCAATAAGCAAGCATAATTAAGAGGCGAGGTTTTATGCCCGCCCCTTATTTGCTAAACAATAGAATTTAGTGGATGAAAGCCGGCTGGAACTTATTAATTTGTTAAATTTCATTATTTACCATTTACTTAAGAGTGACCTGTCACCCATTTAAACTTCATATTTCATACACTTAATTTTCAATTGAAGTGACCACTCCGGCGCCGACGGTGCGGCCGCCTTCACGAATAGCAAAACGCACGCCTTCTTCTATGGCGATCGGGGTTATCAATTCAATATTCATGTTCACATTGTCGCCGGGCATGACCATCTCCATGCCTTCGGGAAGATCTATGGTCCCGGTAACATCAGTGGTGCGAA
>SKXC01000048.1 GCA_007128625.1 Syntrophomonadaceae bacterium
AATATAGCCTTCTTCGTCATCAACTGCTACCCGGACGACGTCCCCACCGAAGATGTCGACGTCAACCGCTTCTACCACGGCCTGGCCAACACCTCCAAGCACGTCATGGGCGGTATTTACACCATGGACGGCCTGAAGGATGTCATCAGCATGGCCGAAGATATTGCCGGGGGTAAGGAAAAGTTGAAGGAGCGCCCCTTTGTCTCCTTTATCACCCTGATGATGAGCCCGCTGCTGATGGAGGTCGACTATACCGACTTCCTGATCGAAGTAGCCAAACGCGGCCTGCCCCTGACCACACCGTCGGAACCACTGGCCGGGGCCAATGCGCCGGTCACCCTGGCCGGGACGATCACCATCAACAACGCCGAGTCCCTGGGCGGGCTGATTTTAACCCAGCTGGTCAACAAGGGCAATCCGACCATCTATGGTTCGACCTCGAGCATCATGGACATGCGCTCCGGAACCTACATGTCCGGGGCCATCGAATCGGCCCTGATCAATGCCGGCTGCGCCCAGATGTCGCATTTCTACAAGATTCCCATGTACGGCACGGGCGGGATGTCCGACTCGAAGGTGGTCGACATCCAGGCCGGCTATGAAAGCGCCAACACGGCCATGGTCGTGGCCTTATCCGGCTGCAACTACATCCACGACGCTTTCGGCCTGCTGGAGTTCTGCACCACCCTTTCTTACGAGAAAATGGTGGCCGATAACGACTCGGTGGGCATGGCTTTAAGGGCCGTCAAGGGCGTGGAAACCAACAAGGACACCATTGCCACCGATGTGATTGAAGAAGTGGGGCCGGCCGGACACTACCTGGACAAGGAACATACGGTCAAGCACGTCCGCAACGAATTCTACTTCCCCACCCTGGCCGACCGCAACCCGCGCAGTGTCTGGGAGTCGGAAGGTTCCAAGGATGCCTTCACCCGGGCCCACGAAGAGGCAAAACGCATTTTAACCGAGCATGAACCGCTGGGCTTCAGCGAAGATATGGAAAAACAGCTGCGGGATAAATATAAGGGGATCAAGTAAAGGTCATCCTAAAAGTTTATTCCTGCTCGCTATAATGGTTGCCCCTGTTTTTAAGGTAATCGAAGAAAAGGATTAAGAAACTAACGGCCAGCCCGGGGTAAAGTGGGTTAAGGGGGCTTTGGAGCAAGCTGCCGATAATAACCACAGAGGGACCGGCAATAACAGACAGGGTCCCCCCCCGGGGTGAGATTTTTCCTTTAAGAAAAATAACGGCAAAGAGGGGGAAGCAAATCGTCGCCCCGCGCAAACCAAATGAAAGATAGCTCCAACTGAGGATCAAGACATCGTTGCCGCTGATCAGCACAACAACCAGGGCCAGGGCCATCACCGCTACAATTAGAAGACGAAAAACCAGCAAAACACGGCGGTCATCAGCTTCCGGCCGCAGCCGGTAATAAATATCCCGGTTCAGCATAGTGCTCACCCCAAGGGTGAGACCGGCACCGGTACCGATAGAAGCCAGCAGGAGGGTAGCCAGGACAATTCCGGCAAACCAGGGCGGCAGGTAGTTAATTACAAAGAGGGGAAGGGCCCGGGCGGCTTCGATCCCGGGATAATTCATACGCATAAACAACCCCACCAAAATACCACCCGCGCCAATCGCCGGAGCAATTACCGCACTGAGTAAAACACCTTTCCGGGCTGCAGGTAAATCGCGGCTGCAGAAAACACCCTGAAAATAGATCTGGCTGGAAAGAACCCCGACCATTAAAGAAAAAGCTGCCGCCAGGTCGGTATTGACTCCCCGACCAAAAAGATTAAACCAGGGATGAGATGGAAAGTGATCGGTTAACCCACCGATGCCGCCGGATAAAGAAAAAGCGACTAAGCCGGCTGTAAGCATAACCAGGCAGGTAAGAAATATTTTACTAAAACCCATCAGGCCTGTGCCCCAGGCTCCACCAAAGACCACATAAAGGACAATTAGCACCACGGTAACAACCGCAGCAAGATGCAGGTTAAGAAGGGTAAACATTGATGATAGCAAAGCCATGGCAGAAAAAATCTGGGGCATGATGTTGATAAACATTCCAACCGAAACGAAAAGGGCAGCCAAAACCCCGGCTGTTATACCGTAGCTGGAAGAAATAAAGCGGGGAATGGTTTCAAATAATGTGCTTCTCATCGGGTTAACCAGGAAAAGGGCGATGATCAGGCAGCCTATACCTCCGCCCAGGGTGAACCACCAGGCCGAGAACCCGTAAAGGTAAGCCAGCTGTGCAGTGCCGATTGTAGAGGCGCCGCCAACAAGGGTCCCCAGGATAGTTCCCATTACCAGTAATGGACCGGCCTTTCGTCCGCTAACAGAAAAATCTAAAGAAGTGTGAACTTTTTTCCCGGCATAAACCCCTATGCCAAATACCACAAGCATGGCAATGGCCATACCTACCAGGTGAGTAATTGTTAATTCCATTTGCAGCTACAGCATCCTTTACTTGGTTATCTCCTTGATTGCCTGTCGCATTCTTACAGTGATGATTACTGCTCCCTGTTCTTTGCTGCCTCAATTTTTTCCTGCAGCTCTTTTTCGCCTAGCAGTCCCAGCTCAACTGCTTTTTGCAGCATGTTTTTACTTTCCTCAACGACCATCTCGGTCAGCGGTAATTCATAGGGGCATCTGGACTCACAGGTGCCACACTGGTCACAGCTCAAGCCCTTTGTATAGGCTTTAACATGGTTCTGATTCATCCTGTCCCAGCCTACCCTTTTAAACATCATTCCGGAGCGAACGATAAAGGAGGCCTCGATATCATTGGGACAGGGCAGGCAGTAATCACAGCGGCGGCAAAAGACAGTGCCCAGCTCCTGCTTGTCATTTTCCAGCCGGGCCAGTTCAGCCGGGCTGGGTGGAGAATTTAGGGCCTGAAGGTTGTCGTCTATCTCTTCGATACGGCACATGCCAGGAATGGGCACAACACCTGCATGCTCCAAAATCCAGCTGATCGCCGCCCGGCTGCTGCTGAAAACCCCGCCGGCTACCGGTTTCATGGCAATGATACCGATATCCCTGGACCGGGCCAGGGGAATCAGCTTGTCCAGCGGTTCAGTTTCAATGTAGTTGAAGGGTATCTGGACCGTTTCAAAAGCATCTGACTCCAGGGCTTTTAACATCATGGCCGGGCGGTGAGAAGTAATGCCGATGTGGCGCAGGCGCCCCCTGCCCTGTTCTTTTTTTAAGAATTTCAGCGGACCGTCTTTTTTCAGTATTGCCTCCAGTTCATTTTCATAATTGACGATATGAAACTGGAAAAGATCCAGATAGCTGCGCTTAAGGTTCTCCAGGCTCAGGTTGAAGTCTTTTTCCAACTGCTCCATATCTTTAAAGCGGGTCTTGGTAGCAACTATAACATCTCTTTCATGCTCACCCAGGGCCCTGCCCAGGTCTCCTTCACTGGTTGTATAGCCCCTGGCGGTATCAAAAAAGTTGATGCCCTGCTCGTAAGCATAGCGGGCCACTTTTACGGCACTGTCGCGATCAACAGACTGGATCGGCAGGGCCCCGAACCCGATACGTGTAACCATTAATTCAGTTTTGCCCAGGCGGATTCTTTCCATACTTTCTCTCCCGGCTAGATTGTTTTTCGCTCTAAATCATTATTTTCGTGATTTGTTTGGGAAGTCCTTTTTCAGGTGCCCGCAAAATCAATTCATAAAAAAGCGCCGGGCTTAAACTTAAAACAGCCCGACACTATGGAAAAATTTATGGAACCGTCACGCTATAATCTTTAGCTTTCATCCCTGACCTTAACTGTTCTGCTCTTGAGTTCATCAGTCTTGGGCATTTCTATACGCAGCACGCCGGATCTAAAGTTTGCATCAACGCTATCGGCTTTAATGGGAACCGGCAATTTGAAACTGCGATAAAACTTACCGTTTTCACGTTCCTGCCAGAGCACTTCGCCTTCAGCGCCATCCATCTTGATTTCACCGGAAATAGTCAGGGTGTCATTATTGGTTGTCACCTCGACATCTTCACTTTTAACGCCAGGCAGGTTAACCACTGCCACCAGTGCATTTTCTGTATCGTATAAATCTACCGGTGGAAATGCTCCCTGTCCACTAAAAGGCCAGTTACGTACGAAAGCATCGGCAAAAACTTGATCGATACCGGAACGAAGACGGTCCATTTCACCACCTGAATTCCTTCTAATTAAGTCTCTCATGGTTATCCCTCCCATATATTAGGTTATTATTAGCACTCCCTTTCGTAGAGTGCTAAGTATATTATGCGAGGAATTTAGACAACAAGCAAACTGCAATTTTGGCTGGTAGAGGCAAATATAAGCTGTGAATTAAAAATATGCATAATTAATATAATATTTCACAGTATGGCTCAAATTTTTGACCTGTTACAAACTTTTTTAAAAAACCAGGGAGGATTATAAAAGCCATGCTAAGAGGCATGGCCTTTTTGTGGAGCGGGTGATGGGAATCGAACCCACGTATCTAGCTTGGAAGGCTAGGGCTCTACCATTGAGCTACACCCGCAGGTATGAATAACAG
>SKXC01000056.1 GCA_007128625.1 Syntrophomonadaceae bacterium
CCCCTGTCCTGGATTGCTTCCCAGTATCCTTACCTGACCGAAGAACTGGAAGATATAAAACCTCTCCATTATGCAATGATGGATACACAGCCTACCATTATTCTGGCTTATATCAGGGATCCTTTTAACCTTAAGCTGAGTAATACAGAACAGCAAATAATTGATCTGATCAAAGATGAGCCCCATACCCTGCATTATATCAGCAAAAAGCTTAAGAAAGAGATAGACCTCTTGCCATGGCAGAGATTGGTCAATGTTGCTTCTGTTCACCGGGCCTCGCTAACCCCGACTGATATACTGCATGTCAGGGAAGAATTGGATCTGTGGGATCGCCGGGCAGCCGAACTGGGCACAAACATGATGGCAGCGCGCTACCGGGCCGAGGTAGAAGATTTTACGGATTCCGTGATGGAAGAGGTGATATTTAAATTGGCCTTAGTAACTGTTGATCGGCTGTTAGAGGAAGAAGGCGTTAATTTTTCTTTTGCTGAAGAAAATGGAAGACAGCTTTTACTGCGCAAGGTGCTTGGTCAAAACCAGGCAAATAAAGATCAGCAGCTGGAATTTAAGACTAACTTAAAATATCCTCTGGTAGCGGTGGGTGCCCCTGTTGATGCATATTTCCCAAGGTTGGCCGAAAAGCTGGAAGCAAATCTTTACCTCCCTGAATTTGCCGATGTTGCTAATGCTGTGGGTACTGTAAGCGGAAAAGCAGTGGAAAGGATTACCGTTTTGGTTAAACCGGGTGAGGGTGGAGGTTTTCTGGTGCATGCTCCTCAGCAAAGAGAATTTTTTATGATTTTTGAGGAAGCAATTGATTATGCCTGTGAACAAGGGAAAAAATATGTTTACGAACAGGCGGTTGAAGGTGGAGCTGTAGATGTTGAGACTGTAGTTGAAAGGCAGGACCGCTACAGTAAAATGACCTCAATAACCGAAGACGATGTTCATTTGGATACAAAGATTTTTATTGAAAGTATTATTGAAGTATCGGCCGTTGGCAGGCCGTGGAGTGATTAGAACTTTTTATGTCAGGAGGCAATCAATAACGATGATTATAATCGGAGAGTTAATTAATTCAACCCGAAAAAAAATTAAAAAGGCAATCGACGAACAGGATGTAAAATATATTCAGGATTTAGCTCTGAAACAGGAAGAAGCAGGTGCAGACTATATCGATGTCAATGCCGGGGCTTATGTTCATGATGAAGCAAAGCACCTGGTCTGGCTGGTGGAAAAAGTCCAGGAGGTAGTGACAAAACCACTGGCCCTGGACAGTCCCGATCCCAAGGCTTTAGATGCAGCAATGAAAGTGCACAAGGGAGTGCCTCTGATCAATTCGATCAGTGCTGAGAAGGAACGCTATGATCAGATCATCCCCCTGTTAAAAGATTCAGGCACCCCCGTTGTCGCCCTGTGCATGAGTGATGAGGGAATGCCCGAGACAGCTGACGACCGGTTGGAAGTAGCAAAGAAGTTGTTGGATGATTTGGATAAGGACGGGGTGAAACTAACAGATGTTTACCTCGATCCCTTGATCAAGCCGGTCAGTGTAAATGGTGAATACGGACCCCAGGCCCTGGATGCTATTGAAAGAATAGCTTCGCTTGGCACCGGCGCTCATATTACCAGCGGCCTGAGTAATATATCTTTCGGGTTGCCGCACCGGGCTTTACTGAACCAGGCCTTTATAGTCTTGGCCATGGGAAGAGGCATGGATTCAGCGATAGTGGACCCCCTGGATAAGAAAAAAATGAGCCTGGTTAAAGCTGCTGAGGTTATCCTGAACCTGGATCCCTATGCAATGAATTACCTGAAAGCAGCTCGGGCCGATAAATTAGTTTAAAAATATTTAATTAGTCTGGAACCTGTTTTGCCAGATTGTGTTGGTGTAAGAGGTTTGCCAAGGAAGGATGAGCAACTTGATTAGCCGTGAATTTAAAGCCTTAAATTACCTCAGAGAAGATGAATTGGAGCAAATTCACCTTGGTGCCCTGGCAGTTTTAGAAGGCGATGGTGTTGAGTTTTTTTCCCGGGAAGCCCGGGATATTTTGAAAAAGGCGGGAGCAAAGGTAAAGGGTGAAAATGTTTATTTGCCCCGGGAACTGGTTATGGAGCAAGTAGCCCAGGCCCCTGCCGAATTTACCCTGCATGCCAGAAATCCTGAAAAAAATGTAGTTATCGGCGGTAATACTACGGTGCATGCTCCCGGGTACGGTTCTCCCTACGTTATGGACTATATCCAGAATACAAGGCGAAGCGCAGATTATAAAGACTATATCGCCTTTACTAAACTGTGCGCCAACAGTGATAATTTTGATGTGGTGGGCGGTGTGCTTGTCGAACCTAACGATCTTCCTGATTACATCAGGCATGCAAAAATGTTTCAGGCAGCGGTTAAGCATAGTGATAAATGCCTGATGGGCAGTGCGATGGGCGCCAAAAAAGCACAGGAATGCCTGGAGATGGCCGGCATACTTTTTGGCGGAGTGGATCAAGTCCGCAAAAAACCGGCCCTGATTTCGCTGATCAATACCAACAGCCCGCTGCAATTTGATCCCAGAATGCTAGAATCGATGATGATTTATGCCCGTAACAATCAGCCGGTACTATTTTCCGCCCTGGCCATGACCGGGACTACCTCTCCGGTAACCCTGGCCGGAGCGCTGGTCCAGCAGACTGCAGAGATATTATCCGGTGTAACCCTGGCCCAGTTAATTAATCCCGGTACTCCGGTTGTATTCGGGTCGGCCTCCAGTATTGTCGATTTAAGGACAGGTGATTTGGCCATAGGCAGCCCTGAGTCAGTTAAAATGTTTTCTGTCATTGCCCAACTGGCTCGTTTTTACGATATTCCTTCGAGGGGTGGCGGTTCATTGACCGATTCACTGTTTCCCGATGCCCAGAGTGGGTATGAATCGATGATGGTTGTAATGGCCTCTGTTTTGAGTGGGATCAACTTTATGCTTCACTCTGCAGGATTGCTGGAAAACTACATGACCATGTCCTATGAAAAATTTATTATTGATGATGAAATAATTGGTATGGTCAGGGAATATGCCAGCCCCATGCTGATGGATAAAGAAAACCTTGCTGTAGATACTATTCTCAGGCATGGCAGCGGCGGTAATTATATTTCCGATGAGCATACCTTTAAGCATATGAAAGAAATGCGTATACCGATTATTAGCAGCAGAGAACGTTACGGGGCTGGTGGTGATTTTGCCGATACCGCCCAGAGAGCCCATGAATATTGCAAGGCAGTTCTACAGGGTTATCAGGATCCAGAACTGGATGAAAATATTGAAGATGAACTAAATAGGTACATAACAAATATCAGCGAAGAAAAATAATAGTTGTAAGGTGAGATAAGGAAACCTGTCCCCTTGTCTTACTATAAAACGGTTGCTCTTCTGAATATTTGAAGCGGCAGCCGTTTTTTAAATAAGGTCACTGACAGGTTAATTCATTTTGCAGTAAAGGGATAAGCTTAATTACCCGGTTTTATCCTGATCATAACCTGGCTTGGTCATAGTTATAATAACTACAAAAAGTCTACGGCACGCTATTTTTAAAGAAAGCCGTATGATCAATGAATTATCTAATCTAGATTTTCCCGCCCCGGTATTTGGCTGACTTTACCGGTAGAAAGTTGATTAATTAAGTCAACTATTATAGAATATGCATTAGCTTTAGTAATGGCATATGAAGGCGATACCTTTTAAAATGGATATTAAGGGGAGTAGTTAGCGGCCTGGTGGCGCTCCTGGACTTCAAATCCAGTGGCAGGGCAGCCCCCTGCGGTGGGTTCGATTCCCATCTACTCCCGCCATATATATTTATCAAAAAGGCGAGGAAGGCTTATTTAACTTTCTCGCCTGGTGCGTACAAGGGAGGCAATTAAAATTACCGACGAATCAGCATTGAAAAAAGGGATGCAAATAAGTTCAAACCAGGAGGCAGGTATAAATAAAATAGACAACTGGTGGAAAAGGGCCGTTTTCTACCAGGTTTATCCCCGGAGTTTTATGGACAGCAATGATGACGGGGTTGGTGATTTACCCGGAATTATTAACCGGCTTGACTATCTCAATGACGGAACAGCTGATTCTCTGGGTATTGATGCAATCTGGCTCAGTCCTTTTTATACCAGCCCAGACCATGATTTTGGTTATGATGTAGCTGACTTCTGTGATGTTGATCCCCGTTACGGCACCATGGATGATTTTGACCGGTTACTTGAGGAAGCACACAACAGAAACATAATGGTTATTATTGACCTGGTGGTTAACCACACCTCTTACTTACATCCCTGGTTTCTGGAATCACGTTCTTCATGTGATAATCCGAAACGTGACTGGTATATATGGAAAGATGGACTTGGGCCAAAAAGAAGACTGCCCAATAACTGGCGCAACAATTTTTTTGGGCCGGCCTGGACCTGGGATGAAAACACTGAGCAGTACTACCTGCATTCTTTTCTCAAGGAACAGCCCGATCTTAACTGGTATAACCAGGAGGTGCGGGAAGCTGTAGCCGG
>SKXC01000073.1 GCA_007128625.1 Syntrophomonadaceae bacterium
AAGCGACCCGGTCGGCCAGAGAAACGTAGATGTCCCGCTCTCGGGTTAAAAGCACCCTGACCCCTTCCAGCCGGTCGGCCACCTTCAGAGCCAGGTCCAGGTTTAAATCCTTTTCTTTTAAGCCGTGCGCCACCGCCCCGGGCTGATAACCCCCGTGGCCGGGGTCAAGCACAACAACCGCTTTACTCATGTAAAAACCTCCTTGCTATTGTTGATGGCATTACTCTGCTTTCATTAAGGTTATTGCCTTAAAAGCACTTCAGAAAGTGAATGGATGCTTTCGGTTAAGGTTTCAAGCTTCCCTTCCAGGCGCACCAGCAGGTAGAGGCTGATGGCTACTGGAAAACCGAAGTTGCCGATCAAGCTAACCATCTCTTCCATAATCAATAAATCACCTCCCCTTTTAAATAAATCCCTCCCCCTTAAAAAGGGGGGAGGGTCAGAGTGGCAGTCAGCCACCTTACAAGCTTAAATCCGGTTTAAAATTCAGCCAGCGTATTCACGGTCCTCGATACTATCTGGGCCCGCACCTTGCCGGTGATCTCGCCGCCGGTAGTGTCAAAGATATTGCGGGCAATGATCGAATCCATCACTGCCTCGACATCTTCACTGCCCAGCTCGGGCTCAGGGTCGGGGACTGATATAGTCGTATTGCGGCCCTCGAAGTTCGTAAAGATCATTTGCAGGGTTTCTGTTTCAGTCAAAATTTATCCCTCCTTTCCAATTAATTTAAAATAATCAAGTTTAAAGTTCTTCCAGTTCTACTTCGTCTACCCGGCGCACGGCGTTGAGGGCATGCACCTGCAGGCCTTCAATTTCATTGGCCAGTTCAAACAGTTCCTGGTTGTCGGTCCCCGGCTTAACATTGGAGAAAGAACGGGTGCGGTAGATCGGGTTTAAATCTTCATCCAACCCGGTGTTCAACCGCAGCTGCAGCCGGCAGGCCAGTGGATTAACTATAATAGTCATATTGTCACCTCCTTTCGTCTGGCCATTATAGGCGGCAGCAGCAAGATAAGACAAAGCACCACTTAGAACTGAAGAAAGAGGGGTCAGCTTAAAAAAGAGGCGGGATTGCGCAAACCGGCCCTTAATTTGGCCGGGTTATTAAAATCCAAACTTTCACTCAAGACGAGTGCCAGTAATATTTTCACGAAAAATAACATAATTACAAAAAATTTTTTGACAAATTGACCCCAAACAAATATCATAGGTTTCGGTTGCTTTGAGTGGCTTATTTTGAGTTCCTGTTTGCATATAACAAAAGGAGGTTGTGAATATCAAAGAAGCAATCAGCAAGTTTCTTGACGAATTTGTTGCCCTGGAGCCCTGTTATGGTGAAAGAGGAGGTAACTCGGTTTGTTTATATACCAGGGACGGTGGATCGTTTGAGGTAGAAAGAAAAATGCTTTCATTATTAAAAAATATAGCTGTAAGTTACAATGCAAGCCTGGCATTAATGCGTAAGAACTATGGCCAGTATCTTGATTGCGGTCAGAATGTGCCCCTGCCCTTTTCACCGTACCTGGTTTTAGTGCCGATTAAAATGCGCCAGCCGGAGTGTGAAAACGACGGCGCCACCGGTTACGTTAACTTAAATGACGTTATAGAAATTACCACTGCTGAAGTTCCCGCAGATCAGGATCTAATCAGCTGTCATATCAACCTTAAGGGCGGACACAGCATTCCCAGCCTGTTTTCAGAAAAGAATACCAAAAAAAGGTTAAAGACCGGGCGCCTGGCCCTTGACCGTTTTCTGGCATTGCAAAACAGCGGTAAAGAAAGTGATCTTTTACCGGCTGTTTTAGAGGGGATTTATAATCAGGATAACGGCAATAGGCTTCTGGGCGAGTTAATCAGTTTCGTTCTTAAAACTGGCTCCAGGGAATAACTTAAAGACCATTACTCATAAACATGCAAACAGGAACTCTTTTTGATTTGCCGTGCTTATTCAGGGGACTGTACTTGTTCAAAACACAAATCCAGCACGAGATCTCCAGGCTTACAGGGCTTTTCTTTACTAAGTCTTATTCCTGTTGATTAACGGGTTGTCGTATACCGGTTTAACCAGCAAGAAAGCAATAGCTATTAAAAACACAGCCTGCATCACTCCGGCCATGTTGATCAAAACATCAATAATATTTCCAGAACGACCCACTACATAGTACTGGTGGATTTCATCTAGTATTGCTGACAGGGTGCCGCAGAAAAAGGAAGCAAATACAGCCTGCAGTGGCTTTAAATGGTGCCTCCAAAAGATAAAGAAAGCCAGGGTAATTATAAAAAAAAGCACAACATGGGCCAGTTTCCGGAGCAAAAACTCCATGATCAGCGGATTTTGCCGGGCATAGTTATAAAAATCGCCACTTAAAGTTCCCACCGAATCAAGCTGAGAAGGAAGTCGGTTAACGACAGCCCGCGCCAGGTCAGTAATCCTTAAGTCAATTAGCATCAACAAGTCGTTGATCTGACTCAGGACTGGTAAAACCCTTAAGTATGGTATTGAGGACAGGTAATATGTTAGTACCAACAGGACCAGCACCAGAATAATTGCATTTCGCTGCAGCTTTTTTTTCATTACCGGTTTCAAAATAATATCCTTTCATTAAAAATTAATTTTAATAAAGCTTTAAAAAAATTACAAACCCGTTCTGGTTATTGATTGTAGATCTGTGATTTTACTATAATAAAATTTCGTTATCAAGGGTTCGGGTCCTTCTAAAATAACAGTAAAAATTCTTCGAATTTTAGTGGATAAAGAGTGAGGATAATGGACTTTTTGTCCCTTTTCCTCAGATCTGCTATAATCTGCCTAAGGCATTTTAAAGGACGAAGTGCAGGGCCGGTTAATTACGGTAAGATGCTATCACAATCTAATGGTGCTCGATGACAGCCTTTGGACACAATTTGAAAAAGCACTTACCACCGTTATTTCGATATTCTACCCTACCGTGAGCGCTATTGTTAAACCGGGAATTTATAGAACAGAAGCTGGTTAAAATGGCCTGCTTTCCCAATCGCTGGTTCACTACTACTGGAAAATAGATTTCGAAACTCTTAAAGAGAATTTACAAAATAACCTGGATGATTTAGAGCAGTTTATCAAGGAGATCAATGAGCACTTGTAGGGCTGAATGCAATCCAATACGATAAATGTTGTATAATAGGGGTGAATATGAAACTATTTTGCTTTGAGGAGTTTTCACGGTGAGTATAAAAGAAAAATACAGGGGGCCGACAGGTCAAATATTACCGGGTCTTAAACTTGAATTGCCTGAAGCCTTAAGCAGGTTGGAGAAGCTATTTGCCTCTAGAGGAATTATATTGGCCTACCTTTTTGGGTCACATGCGGCAGGCACTGCTGCCTCCGCCTCGGATATTGATCTGGCCGTTTTATTGCCCGGGAACAAGTTATCTTCCAGTGAATTCTATCTAAGGCTAATTACTGATATTCGAAATACAATCGGTACCGAACGTTTTGATTTACTCCTCCTGAACAGGGCTTCGCCGCTTATCCAGAACGAAGTAGTGCGCAGCGGTATAATTATCTATGCCCGCAGCGAAAAAGAGCAAGAGCTTTTTGAAGCAAAAGCCAGGCAAAAATATCTTGACACAGCTTACCTGAGAAAGGTTCAAAATCAGTACCTAAAGAAGAGGGTGGAGCAGTGGTATTCAGAAAAGAAAGCATTTTAGAGCGGCTTAAAAAACTTGAAACTGTAATAGAAAACTTACAGGACAAGCCTGTTGATAACCTGGAACAGTATAAAAGTGACCTTGATTTGCAATGGATTGTAGAACGTGGATTAGAAGTTGCTTCATCTGTTATTTTTGATGTAGGAAACCATATACTATCCGGCCATTATAAACTATCCGTTGATGAATACGAGCAAATACTGCAGCAACTGGCGACTAAGCAAGTAATTAGCAGCGATCTTTACAATGAACTGAGCGGGTTGGGTGGATTTCGAAACATCCTGGTTCACAACTATCTAAGTCTCGACCATGAAATTGTATTTAATAATTATAAAAAAGCGCAAATAGTTTTCCCCAGATTTATTGCAGAAATTTACGACTGGCTTGAAAAGCAGGGATAGTTTTCGCCCTTATCGCAATTATGCTATCATGCAGCTTTTCCTTCAAAAAGGGCTGCTTTTAGATAAGCTGACCAGGCGTTTGGTACAGATGAATTTTAAACTCATCTGCTGTGCCTCCGGACTACTCACAATCAAACCCTTGAAAAATGTTAAAAACTGCTTGACAATTCCCGCATAAAACCATATCATAGTTCACGAGATGAACGTATTACCCTCACCGGCTCTTTTAGCAGGAGTACTTATGGAACCTGAATACGAGGTGCTAAGCCATCTGCAGGAAAATGAAATAACCTCCCAGCGCAAGATTGCCAGGCGCACAGGCCTTTCTTTAGGGGCGGTCAATTTACTGATGAAAAAAATGGTCAATATCTAACCCCATGAGATATTACAGCTTAGAATTG
>SKXC01000023.1 GCA_007128625.1 Syntrophomonadaceae bacterium
TCATAAGGAGGCTTTCTAGTCGTTGACGATCAATCCTGATCAAATCGTCCTTTTTGAATGGGGCTGGTTTAAAATTAATTCCACCATCTTTTTTACCTGGCTGGTTATTTTCCTGCTAACCTTTGGATCCTGGCTGATTACCAGGAAACTTACCAGTGAAGGGGAGCTTTCACGCTGGCAGAATCTTCTTGAAGTACTGATCAACGGTATTAATGATCAAATTCGGGAAGTAAGCCGCCAGGAACCGGGTCCTTACCTGCCCTTTGTGGGCACACTTTTTATCTTTATTGCTATTTCCAACATCCTGGCCATCGTGCCCGGTTATGTTCCCCCGACCAGCTCGCTTTCCACCACGGCAGCTCTGGCCATTTGCGTTTTTATCGCCGTGCCAATTTTTGGCATTGCCCACCAGGGGGTGCTTAACTACCTGCGGCAGTACCTGCAGCCGACTTTCTTTATGCTGCCCTTCAATTTAATTGGTGAACTGAGCCGAACCCTGGCCCTGGCTGTTCGACTCTACGGCAATATGATGAGCGGCACAATTATCGTGGCTATTTTGCTGACGATAACCCCGCTTATTTTCCCGGTAGTTATGCAGGCCCTTGGTCTGCTCACCGGATTAATCCAGGCCTATATTTTCGCCATCCTGGCCATGGTTTATATCGCTTCGGCCAGCAAGGCCCACCAGGAAATAGAGAAAAAAGGAGAGGAATAAGATGGAATCTTTAGCTTTAGTGGGTATCATCTCCATTGCCACTGCCGGGCTGACCATTGCCTTCGGCTCGATTGGGCCGGCCCTCGGACAGGGGCGCGCAGTATCCCAGGCTTTAAGCTCGATTGCCCAGCAGCCCGATGAAGCCAACACCATTACACGGACCCTTTTTGTCGGATTAGCCATGATCGAGTCGACCGCGATCTACTGCTTTGTGGTAACCATGATCCTGATTTTTGCCAATCCATTCTGGAACTATTTTCTGCCTTAGTCAGCAGGAGGCGGAGGACTGAAGACTTATTTATGGGAGTACGACTATGATTATAGACTGGTATACAATTATTTTTCAGATTATTAATTTCCTGGTTCTGGTTTTTTTGCTGCGCCATTTTCTGTACAGACCAATTATCCGGACCATGGATCAGCGTGAACAAAAAATAGTTAAGAGGGAAGAAGAGGCAGCTGAGCAGAAAGAAGAGGCCGAGGAGCAGATTAAAACTTACCGCCGCAAAAAAGAGGAGCTGCAGGAGCAGGAAGAAGAAATACGGGAAAAGGCCCGTCATGCCGCCGAAAAGGAAAAACGCGAGCTTCTGGACCAGGCCCGTCGCGAAGTGGACGAGACCAGGCGCAGCTGGGAAGAAGCCTTCGAACGGGAAAAAGAATCATTTATCGCTGAACTACGCCGCCGCATCGGCCGGCAGGCTTGTTCTATCGCCCGACGCTGTTTAAAAGACCTGAGTGACTCACACCTGGAGTCACTTACCTGGGATCAGTTCATCAAGAAAATTTCCGGTCTCCCCAAAAAGGAGCGAGCAGACCTTCAGAAAGCTCTTTCCGCTGATGATCACAGGTTGGTCTTAAACAGTGCTTTTGAGCCCTCCGGGGATAAACTGCAACAACTGCAATCGAGCCTTAAAAAGGAAATTGTTCCCGACCTTAAAAAAGATCTCCACCTTTCGGTTAAAACCGATCCTGCCCTGATTTGCGGTCTTGAACTTGATGTAGGCGGATACCGGGTGGCCTGGAATATAAACAGTTACCTGGAAGATGTTGAAGAGCAAATCATGAAGGGCCTCGAACACAAAGAACAGGAGGGACAGGAAAAGAGCGGTACAGAAAGCGGCAGGGAGGTGTCCGGCGATGACCAAACCGGGAAGTGAAAACAATTCCTTGCTGGATACACTGCGCAGTGCCGTTGACTCCACTGAAAAAACTCTGCAGCAGTTTCTGGAAGAAGGCATAACCGAACCAAAAGTAGAAGAAAGCGGAACAGTAATTTCTACCGGAAGCGGTATTGCCCGCATATCCGGCCTGGACGGGGTGCAGGCTGATGAACTGGTAGAGTTTTCCGGAGGGGTTACCGGTATCGCCTTTAACCTGGATCCGGACCAGGTAGGAGTGATCATGCTAGGTTCTTCTAAGCATATTGCATCCGGTGACCGGGTTCGCCGCACCGGCCGGGTGGTTGATGTGCCGGTAGGAGAAGGACTCCTGGGCCGGGTGATTGATGCTGCAGCGCAGCCCCTGGATAACCTGGGTCCGGTTAGCTTTTCGGAAAGAAGGCCGGTCGAAAGAGAAGCTCCCCCAATCATGGCCCGTTCTCCGGTTACCGAACCTTTGCAGACCGGATTAAAAGTGGTTGATGCTTTGATCCCGGTCGGCAGGGGCCAGCGTGAGCTGATCCTGGGTGATCGGCAAATTGGTAAAACGGCCATTGCCCTTGATACGATCATCAACCAGGCTGATAAAAATGTTATCTGCGTCTACTGCTCAATAGGCAAGCAGGGAGCCGATGCAGCCAAATTCATAGCCCAGCTGCGTGAATACGGGGCCATGGAATATTCAACCGTGGTAATTGCTTCGGGAGATGGACCGCCCGGCCTGCGCTTTATCGCTCCCTATGCGGCTACCACCATTGCCGAATATTTTATGGAAAAGGGCAATGATGTGCTGATTGTTTATGATGACCTGACCCTGCATGCCCGCTCTTACCGTGAATTGTCCCTGCTCCTGGAAAGACCTCCGGGGCGTGAAGCTTACCCCGGTGATATATTTTACCTGCATTCCCGTCTGCTTGAGCGCTCCACCCATCTGCGTGAAGAGTATGGCGGCGGTTCGCTGACGGCCCTGCCCATTATTGAGACCCAGGCCCAGAATATTTCAGCCTATATTCCGACCAACCTGATATCGATTACCGACGGACAGATTTACATTTCACCGGATCTTTTCCAGCGCAACCACCTGCCGGCAGTTGATGTGGGAAAGTCGGTTTCGCGGGTGGGAGGAAAGACCCAGCTTCCGGCTTACCGGACCGTCACGGGGGATTTGCGTCTCGCTTATGCCCAGTTTGAAGAGCTGGAAATGTTTGCCCGCTTCGGAACCCGTCTGGATGAAAAGACCCGTCAAACAATCGAGCGCGGCCGGCGGGTGCGCAAGGTGCTGACCCAGCCCGAACTGCAGCCGCTGACCATTCCGGAGCAGATGGCCTCGTTACTGGCCGTAACCGAAGGGCTTTTCGATCATATGGATGTAGATGATATTCCTAAGGCCGAGGAGAGGATTAGAGAGGTGGTAACCTCGGAACTTCCGGATATCTGCCAAAAAATTGAAGAAGGTGCTCTTTTGTCGGAAAAGGACCAGGAAGCTATCGTTGAAGCTGCAAAATCAGCTCTCAAAAAGGAAGAAGGTAACAGGTTAGAAGTAGAAAGCGAAGCAGGCCCCGAAGAAGCGAACAATGTTGAAACAGGTGATAATAATTAGTTTAAGTTTTAATCATTCCGGATAAACAGCACAGAAGAAAAAAATTAAGCTGGTGAAGAAATCTTTCAGCCGGGAGGCTAACCTTTGAGCTCGACCCTTGAGACCCTGCAAAAACAGATTGCCAGTGGTGAAGACCTTTCATCAATTGTCAGAACGATGAAAGCTTTGGCTGCCACCAGTGTGCGTCAGTATGAAAAGGCCGCCGAATCGCTGGATGATTACTATCATACCGTTGAACTGGGTCTTTCGGTAGTTTTTTCCCGTGGTGTTAAAAACCTTGATGACCCGGCAGTGGATATAAACCGGCCTGTCCTTATGCTCGTCTTCGGCTCCGATCACGGCCTGGCCGGCCGTTTCAATGAACAGATTGTCTCTTATGCCCTTGAGGATTACTGGTTTGAAAATAAACAAAGCGGTATAGATCTGCCGGAGAATAAAATATATATTGGCAGCGGTGAACAGGTTATAAGCCGGTTAAAGGCAGAATCGATTACGCTGGCCGAAAGCTTTACAATGCCTACCGCCATTAGTGCGATCACCCCCTTCATCCAGCTCTTGCTTGCAACCATTGAAAAGCGGCGTTCAAAGGAAGGAGTGGAGAGGGTTCTTCTTTTCTACAACCGCCCCCGGGCCGGCGGATTCAGTCCCCGGGCCGAGACCCTTCTCCCGGTTGACATTGACCAGCTGCAAGAAACAGGGCTGCAGTGGCAGTCGCGTTCCCTGCCCACCTACAGCATGCCCACCGATCAGCTCCTATCCACCCTGCTTCACCAGTACTTTTTTGTTTCTTTATACCGGGCCTGCGCCCTTTCCCTGGCCGCTGAAAACACCAGCCGCCTGGCGGCCATGCAGGCAGCCGAAAAAAACATCAACGAACGCCTTGATCAACTAAAAACATCCTACCAGCAGGAGCGCCAGGCCGCGATAACAGAAGAACTGCTGGATATCATCTCCGGGTTCAAGGCGGTCCGGGTTAAAACTGCATCTTCACTGACTGCAGACCACGAAGAATAATTCAA
>SKXC01000141.1 GCA_007128625.1 Syntrophomonadaceae bacterium
GGTTGTAGTTGGTAAAACCATCGATAGGAAAGAAAACATTCCTGCTGGCGGCAGTTACCTTGCCCCGGTCGCTTTGCCGCCAGATCCATTTCCTGGTTTTTATAATGTCGCCACAGGCATAAACTAACTCCTCTTCATCCAGCAGTTCATGATTAGTTTGGCCGAAAGGGATAAAGAAATCACCGCTTTTGCTAAAGCGAACTTCGATGTTGCCACTGGTGGCGTCAAGGTCGTGGGCACCCATCGGCAGAGTATATCTTAAAGAATAAGCATTAACCAGGTTTACAGCCGGGTTTATATCAGGAAGGCTCCCGCCCTTGACGATACGATTTGTCAGTGCCTCGATGGAGCAGGGAAATTTATTGGGGTTAATGCCCATTTTTTTAAAGGCCTCGCGATACGGTTGGAGATCCGGATGCTCTTTTGGTTTAACCGGTTGAAACTTAATGCGGGTTTCTTCCATCGACTGCTCGAAAAAATCCCATATTTCTTTTTTGCTCCTGCTGTTATCAATTTCTCTTCCCACTACAACTCCGAAACAGACTTCTGGCAAGATATCAAAAACCTTGTCTTCAATAATGAATTTCATCTGTTGATCCTCCCCAGATCAGGCTAATAACATTATAGAGGATGGCGGACGAACTTGTCGAATTTTTTGTTAAAACCTGTTTACTGATTGCAGGTAAATTATTAAGCATAAAATTATTATTGCCACAGCTTTTCATAAACTTTTATTTGTTCATATCAACTCAGGTTTTGCTCATAACCAAAGCCAGGTTCTTATTCATAATATACCTGGTTAAAATAACCGGTGTTTCGGATAAAGGATGCCTCTTCCTTGTAAGTTTTGCAATACCGGTTTCGGCAAAATGTAGTGTAAATTTAGGCGGGTTCTGCCAGGCCTTGTATTTCTATAATAATATGTGTATTATGGAATATGTCGTTTAATGGGTGCTAACCTTAATAAATTGAACAGGAGGACTTAATAAAATGAATAAAACAGATTTAGTCGGATTGGTTGCAGAAAAAGCTAAAATAAGCAAAAAAGACAGTGAAGTTGCCGTAACAGCAGTTTTAGAAGGTATTGCAGATACCCTGGCCAGGGGAGAAAAGGTTCAGCTGGTTGGTTTCGGGACTTTTGAAGTTAGAAGTCGTAAAGAACGTGAAGGCCGGAACCCCAGTACGGGAGAACAAATTAAAATATCAGCCCAGAAAGTACCTGCATTTAAAGCAGGGAAAGCCTTGAAAGATAAAGTTAAGTAGATTTTACCAGTTTAAGCCCGGGTTTATGATGCGAGATTGCCGCTCTGTTTGCCCGGGTAAATTTATAGGTATTAGGTCTTCAGTACAAAACCAGTAGATTGACCATGCTGCCAGGGATCACCTATCGATTGCTAGTTATGTCGGATTAAGCCGACTTTGCTGGGAGGACCTGATCAGGCTTTTCAATTGGATCCGGGGGGAAGCAGTTTTGATCTTTTATGATATATCCATGACCATTAAAGAACAGATGGCTGTCTACAAGGATAAAGAAGAAAAAAGACCTCATTTGATTGTCAAGAGCGATTTTAGCAACAGCCCTGTCTACGAAACCCGCCTTGAATTGGACCTGCACACGGGAACTCACATTGATATGCCCCGACATGTTTTCCCTGATGGGACCACCTCCGAGCACTGGGGACATGAAGAGTTCTTCACCCGCTGTGTAGTGCTAGATTTTACCAGTAGTGATGACGAAATGGTTACCGCCAGGCACCTGGAGGATAAAGATACGGAAAAGCATATAAGTAATCCAACTATTAAACGGGGAAAGACGGTTTTGCTAAAAACAAAAAACTCCCTTCAGGATGCTTTTGATTTTAATTTTACTTATCTTGCAAGATCCGGCGCGGCCTACCTGGCTAAAAAGAATATCCGTGGCGTTGGCATTGATGCCTTGGGTATCGAGCGGAACCAGGCCGGACATGCTACCCATAAACTGCTTTTAAAAGCCGGGATCTGGATAATCGAAGGCCTCTGCCTGCGTGAAGTCCCTGAGGGAGACTATATTCTTGCGGTAATGCCGCTAAAGGTCAAGGGTGTTGAAGCCATGCCTGCCAGGGCGGTACTCCTGGATCCGAATGCCATGCTTATACCCTGAAAACTTCCAGGTTGTATATCAAGCGTGCGTCGTAGAAGTCTGTTAAGATTGTTAAATGGTGACAAGTAATTTTTACACTCGGGCAAATTATTATAGGCCGATCAATATTTGATATTATTTGCCTCATTTGAAACAATTAATAAGGGAAAAAGCATGATAACGGTTTAACAGCTTCCCGGCTTCAAGCCCGGGTATTTGATGATCGGATTAATAGGGGCATTGATGAGATTATGAGCAGCCAGGATTTGCTTTATAAGTATTGTAAGTAAAACTTTTTAAAAAGAGAACCGGAGAACAATGCTGTACAGGATTAAAAGGGTTTTAGGAAACTATAAAATAAATATTGGTCCTGGATACAAGAGTAAATTCAGGCAGCTGGTGGAAATGCTCTGGCTGGCCTTAAGATATCGTTTTTCCCCTATCGAATACCGTACTTACCGGTTTTTTGACCGGGATATGAAATTCTCTGAAATGTTAACCTTCCTCAGTAACTATGAAATATCTTATAAGATAAGGCCATCTTTGTATGATCGAAGAGTTTTATCGATGCTTAACAATAAACTGCTTTTTAACAGGTATTACAGCGCTTACGGTCTGCCATTACCACGTTTGTATGCATTTTTTCATCCTGATTCAGGGTTTACACTTGATGAGGATCCAATGAGAAATGCAGAGGACTTTAAGAACTGGTTAACCCGAACCGGTATAAAACAATTTTTTATTAAACCCTGTGGAGGTAAAAAAGGGGGCGGGGTTATTGCTGTCTGTGATGTAAAGCAAGCAGATAATGGCTCTTATATTTTAACAGACTCAAATGATAACACCTGGAAGGTGGAAGAACTGGCTGAAAAACTCAGCAATCAGTTTAGCGAGTCCAGCTATCCGGGTTACCTGATCGAAGAAAAGATTGAACAGCATCCCTTGTTAAGCCAAATAAATCCATCATCTGTTAATACATGTAGATTACTAACCCTGGTCCAGCCGGATAATACAATTACCATTCCCTTTGCCGCTTTCAGATTCGGCCGTATGGGGAACACGGTGGACAGTTGGTCCAACGGGGGGATTGCTTTCCAGGTAAATGTTGAAACCGGTGAGTTGATCAGGGGCTCATTTCATCCCGATTGGGGGTTAACTAAAAATGTTTCTTATCACCCCGATAGCAGAATGAAGCTGCGTGGTTTAGTTGTTCCCGGCTGGAATGAGATAAAAGATTTAGTGCTAAAAGCTGCTTTTGTTACTCCTGATATTAAGAGTATTGGCTGGGATGTGGCTGTTTCCCGAAAAGGGGTCCTGCTTATAGAGGGTAATAGCCTTTGGAGTCCCTTAATATTCCAGGGAGTATGCGGGGGGTTTTTAGATCCAAAAAACAAGGAGTTTTTTGGGCAATACCAATTTAATTTGAGGAATATGTGACAAAAATTGCAGCCTGTTATTTCTGCTTTTTAAGGAGCTATCTTACTTTTACGCTTAAAAGCCATTTCTTTTATTTCATTGATACTCTTTTGATCAAATAACCAGGTTAAACCCAGGTAAGTTATAGCTCCTGCCCCTATACAAATTACCAGCAGTAAAACCGGGGTTACCAGGGGACCGGTGATGAAATAAAAGCCAACTACAACAGCAGCCATAAACATGGTAATACCGGCCTGTTTTTTTAAGTTGGAGAAATAATCGACTAAATTGAAGGAAAGATGGCGGTGGGCGGCAAACTGCATGGCAAAAAACTTAATTGCCTGGTATGTTATGTAAAGTATAATCACTGTTTGAATGCCCCAGGGTGCAAGTGCCATTAAAGCGCTTATGTAGATTAAGTCGGAAATCAAATCGATCCATAAAACAGTACCAGGCTGGTTAACCGAATAAAGCAGGTTGCTGGCCAGGATGCCGGCAAACATTTTAAAAATAATGGTTATGGAAAAAGCCTGGAAAATGATAATGCTATCAGTCCACTGCTCCCCAAAGATTAGCGGTACGAACAAGTGGGCAGTCAGAGAAATTCCAATAAATATTGGAAAGGCAATCAAGAAAAGGTAGCGGCTCATCTTGTAATATACCTCGGAAAGCCTGCCCTGGTCATGTTTTAACTTCGACAGCAGGGGAAATACCAATCGTAAGTAAGACATGTCCAGCAATTGTCTCAGTCGTTCCAGCATGTTCTTTCCGAAAAAGTAAACTCCCATGATTTCCGGGCCGAGGAAATGAAGAATGATCAGCTCATCAACCTGTTTGGAAATAGTATTTAAGGTTTGCCTGCCTGTTATAAGCATACCGAATTTTATGAAGGGATGTAAATCTTTTATTCCGAAGTAGAGTTTAAGATTAGTTACCCGGTTTTTTAGTCCTCCCACTACAAAGAGAACAGCTGAAAAAACAGTTGCCGCCACATGTCCCAGGACAAAACCGATCACTCCCCACCCCAGGACTATTAGAATTGTAGCCAGGGAAACAAAAAGAAATTGACGAATGATATGAATGATGGAAATAAACCTGAAAAAGAAATACTTTTCCAGAAAAGCGATATAAAAATGCGAAATTCCCTGGAAAAAAACAGCCAGGCTGATTAGTTTCAGATAGTTATCCAAACGGGGCAGTTCAAAGAAGGCAGCTACAGGGGAGCTGATTAAATAGATTATAACTGCAGCTAAAAATGAAAAGGTCAGGTTAAACACCAGCAATGAAGAAGCCTGTTCAGTGGTAACTACATCTTTTTGGATTATCCCCCGGTTGAGACCGGCTACTTCTAAGTTTCTGCTTAAACCGATTATAATCATTAGAATCGATAGATAAGCAAAATCTTCGGGAGTGAGATACCTTGCTTTTATAAGTTGGAAAAGAAGGGCAGTTACGGTAGCAAAGGTAGCACTGAAGGCAGTCCATTTAACCCCTGTTACCGTTGATTCTCTAAGTGAGCTCAACAGATAATACTCCTATTTTCAGATTTAAAGCTTTACAATTTTAGAGAAGAACTATTAAGAGCATGGAGAACGTCTATTCTTTGCTCATTCACATAGCTTTTCAACAAAAAGTTATAATTTCCTTCAACAATAGAAAAAACAGGAATGTGAATAACAAGGATGCAGTTAAAGAGTAAATTATACCGTACAAATTTATCTTAAAAGCAATTTTCACCTCTCGTCCTTCTGCATTATATTGTAAACTAACCCGCTAAGTATTAACACACTGTGCGGTTTTGGTTTCTTTGACAATGAAGGAAATGCAATGATATACTTTTTTTCAGACCTGAAAATAATTCAATTAGTCTATCCGGTTAAGGTTAAGTTGTGACCAGCTAAAATATTAAATACAAGGATAATTTAACAATAATGGACAATTATGTACCTCTAATTGATAAAGTTATTCGGCAGCATAATGCTGACCCGACAAAGATAGTTATGATATTGCAGGATATCCAGGCCGAACTGAATTATCTTCCCCCGGAAATAATCGAGAACCTTTCTGAAAAGCTTGATCTCCCAGAGTCGCTAATTTATTCGGTGTCAACGTTTTATAAATCGTTTTCTTTGCTGCCACGTGGCAAACACAAGGTGGACATATGTGAGGGTACAGCCTGCCACATCCGGGGTGCCCCAGTGCTTATGAGCCAGACTTGCGAGGAGCTGGACATTAAGCCAGGCGAAACCACCTCTGACGGGCAATTAACCTTAAACTCAGTTCGCTGTGTCGGGGCCTGTGCCATGGGGCCGGTAGTTATAATTAATGGAATATATTTTGGCAATATGAATTACCGCAAGCTGTCAAAAGAGATCGAGAAATGCTGTTCTGCGGGACAGGAGACAGCTGCAGCAAGACCCCTTTCTGAAAGTAATGGTGAGAAACATAAGCTTATAACTATTCCCAAAATCAATACTTTAATGGAATTTGAACAGCTGCAAAAGCAACTGCAAATCGAAAACCCTGTTGAACAAGAACGTATCCTCATCTGTAACGGTACCGGTTGTATGGCCCGGGGAAGCCTTGAGGTGGCAGAGGCAATTAGCAATGAACTGGAGAAACAAGATATCAAAATACCGGTTACTGTTGGCGTTAAAAAGGTCGGATGTCAGGGCTTATGTGAAAAAGGGCCGCTTTTAATCTTGTATCCGGATAATATCTTATATACGAATGTATCACCTGAAGATGCTCCGTTGATTGTCCGTGAAACTGTAGTAAAGAAAAAGCTTCTTGACCATTTAATATACCGGGAGGCCAATGATGAGCCCGGCATTGAAAAATATACCGAAATTCCTTTTTATACCGGCCAGAAAAAAATTGCTTTACGCAACGTCGGTTTAATAGATCCTTTAGATATCGGTGATTATATCATTGGTGGAGGTTACAAAGCTTTTTTTAAAGCGCTTCACAGCATGGAACCTGAACAGCTAATCGAAGAGATAAAGCGTTCAGGCCTGCGTGGAAGAGGGGGCGGCGGGTTCCCGACGGGTCAAAAATGGCATGCGGCTGCTGCTATTGCCTCTGACTATCGTTACGTGATCTGTAACGGTGACGAAGGAGACCCGGGAGCATTCATGGACTGCAGTATCATGGAAGGTGACCCGCATGCCATCCTTGAGGGAATGTTAATTTGTGCTTATGCCGTAAAAGCCACAAGCGGCTATATTTATGTTCGTGATGAATATCCGCGGGCATTGAAGCATCTAAAGCAGGCCATCGAGCAGGCTCGCAGTGCCGGGTTCCTTGGCCATAACATCGGGGGCACTTCATTTTCATTTGATATATCTATAGACCGTGGTGCCGGTGCTTTTGTTTGCGGCGAATCTACAGCATTGATGCAGTCTCTTGAGGGAAAAGTCGGAGAACCGCGGACTAAGTATATTCGTTCAGCCGAAAGAGGATTGTATGACAAACCGACTGTTCTTAATAACGTGGAAACCTTTGCCAATATCCCCATTATTATTGATAAAGGTGCTGACTGGTTTTCATCGATAGGAACTAAAGATAACAAGGGTACCAAGGTTTTTTCCGTGGTCGGCAAGGTTAAAAACACCGGACTGGTCGAGGTGCCGATGGGCACATCCCTGCGAACAATTATTTTCGACCTCTGCGGAGGGATATTAAATGGAAAAAAATTCAAAGCGGTGCAAACCGGCGGGCCTTCAGGCGGTTGTTTACCGGAAAGCAAGCTTGATCTTCCTGTTGATTTCGATACCCTAACCAGTGAAGGATCGATGATGGGTTCAGGCGGTATGATTGTTATGGATGAAGATACCTGCATGGTTGATGTAGCACGTTACTTTACAGGTTACCTGGTTGAAGAGTCCTGCGGCAAGTGTGCTGCCTGCAGACTCAGCCTGGTCAACCTCCAGGCCATTTTAGAATCTATTTGCCGGGGAAAGGGTGAACCTGAAGATATAGCTAAAATTGAAAAACTCCTTCTAGTCCTGAAAAATGGTTCGCTTTGCGGCCTCGGAACATCAGCGCCAAATCCGGTTGGCAGCACACTAACCTATTTTAAAGAGGAGTACCTGGCCCATATAAATGAAAAAAAATGTCCTGCCGGGGTCTGTAGAAGCCTGATCACTTATGATATTAATAATCAGTGCACGGGCTGTCGCCTTTGTGTCGATGCCTGTCCCCAGGGAGCGATCAGGGGCGGGAAGAAAGAAAAACACATAATCGATCAGGAACTATGCAACCAGTGCGGGATTTGCAAAATCACCTGCACTTATGATGCCGTGACAATTAACAGTTAACTTATTTCAATAAAATGGCAGAAATTAGCTTAACAGGCTGTTGGCTGGAAAGGATGGCAATGAGCGAGAAAATCAGCATCACTGTTGATGGCAGAAATATAGATACTTTAAGCAGGGTTACCCTGCTGGAAATCTTAAATGAACAGGGGATCGAAGTTCCCCAGCTGTGCAATCATCCCTCTTTATCTTCCAGTGGGGCTTGTCGTCTTTGCGTGGTGGAAATTACCAAAAAAGAGTGGAATGGCCGGTCCAGGATTGTTACTTCATGCCTTTACCCCGTTGAAGATGGACTGATTGTTTTTACTCGTTCTCCTGAGGTCCTCGATACCCGGAGAAGCTTGCTTGAACTTTATCTTGCCCGGTGTTCCGGGTCGGAAGAAATAAAAACAATAGCCCGCCTGGAAGGGGTTGATTCTACCCCCTATGAGGTTAAAGAAGAGGAAAATAGATGTATTTTATGCGGACTTTGTATCAGAGCATGCCAGGACTACGGCCCGGGGGCAATTACTACCCTTGGCCGGGGGGTCGAAAAATATATTGGACCAAACCCCGAAGGGATGGCTAAAGATTGTACGGGCTGCCGGGCCTGCGCTTATGTTTGTCCTACCGGTGCAATCCCCTTAGAACAAGAGGACCAGGTTTTAAAAATTTGGGGCCGGGATTTTGACATTCCGGTTTGTTCTGTTCAGACTGATATATGCAGGGGGTGCGGAATTTGCGAAGAAGTTTGTCCACTGGCCATTCCCCGGGTAACTATGCAGAAAGACGAGTTACCGGTAGCGCAGATTTCAGCTGAAGTATGTGTAGGCTGTGGGATTTGTGCCGGTTCCTGTCCTACGGGAGCGATCCGGCAGAACAAAAATGAAGACCTCACCGATTTTGAAGGTATTCTGTTTAACAAAAGCTTAGAAGGGAAAAATATAGTTTTTGCCTGCCAGCGATCCCCTATGCCTGCAGGCGAAGAAGATGTACTCCGGGTCAGCTGTGTCGGTAGTGTAGATATAGCAACCCTGCTTTATTGTGCAGCTGCCGGGGCAGGTAGTGTTGCCCTGATGTGCAGGGACAGACAAAGTTGTCCCTATTCTAAGGGAGGAGAGCTTGGGGAGCAGCACCTGGCAGTGGCAAAAGAACTACTTAGTATGTGCGGGATGGAAAACGAACATCTCCGGCTGCTGCAGCCTTATCCCGGGAGAGAAGGTCCTTACCGGACGTGGCAGGAATTCATAAAAACGTCCGCTGCAGTTCCTTCGGTGTTGGAATCAAGTTATGAACTCGATACAGAGTATACCTCCGGTTTGGACCTGGCGTTAGATATTGTGGGCTGGTTAAAGAACCGCCTGGAATTGAAGTCGGTTCTTCCGAAAAAAATAACTTCGCTGTTTGATAGTGGATCAAATAAAAACTCTAACCTGGACCTGTTATACTTAGACAGGCTGCCGGAGCTTCACCTGCTGTTATCGATGCACCTTGAAGAAGCGGCTGTTTTGGATATCCTAAAGGATGCATCAAAACTTCTTCAAGCCTATAATATAAGTATCTGCTGCGTGTTTAGTGAAAAAGAATTACAGGAAGCAAAAGGAAAGAGAGTACTTTCTTTCACCCCTGATATTTCATCAATACTTCCTCCGGAAACCAGTTTGTTAACTTTCAACGATCTTGCCGGCACATCTGAAGATGAAGATAATACAGAAGAAAACTTTTCTTACCGTATCGATGCCCTGAAACGCCAATTATTACTGGATAATTATGTCAATAGCGATGAGAATATATTGTGCGCCACACCGGATCTTTATCTGCAGTATGCATTTATGCTGCGCCGGGGAAGCTGGCAGCATTCCTTGAAAGAAAACCCGGTCATGTTATTTGCTGATGCCCCGGGCCAAACTGTAATAGTAGGTGATCAACAGGAAGAATTTAGGCGGATTAGCAACCATCCTATCCTGCCACCGGTTAAGGGTGACAAATTAAACTTCACTTTTAACGGGGAAAACCTTAGTGCCTGTGAGGGTGAGGTCATTTCTTCCGCTCTTTATGCCGCCGGTATTACAGTTCTTGGTCACCATCACCGGGATCAAGGAGCCCAGGGCATATATTGTGTCAATGGACAGTGCTCACAGTGTATGGTAGTTGCCGACGGGAAGCCGGTAAAAGCCTGTATGACCCCGGTTGCTCCGGGAATGAAGGTTACAAGTTTAGAGGGTCTGCCGGAATTACCCTGTGAGCCGGCCCCGGAAAAACCGGTAATTGCCGATCCTGAACAGGTCGAAGTAGATGTTTTGATAGTTGGTGGAGGACCGGCCGGAATTAATGCAGCGATCGAACTGGGCAATGTAGGGGTAAATGTCCTGATAGTTGATGATAAACAGGATCTGGGTGGTAAACTCAGCCTGCAAACCCACAATTTTTTCGGTTCGGTAGTTGACTGTTATGCCGGTTACCGTGGGGTTCATATCGGGAATATTCTTGCGGATAAATTAAGTAAACTGCCCACGGTAGAGGTCTTGCTTAGTTCCTCTGTGGTCGGTGTCTTCAGCGATCAAAAATTTGGGGTTTCCGGCAATGGAACATATAAACTGGTCCATCCGAAAAGGGTGCTTTTTTCAACCGGGGCTAGAGAAAAAAGCCTGGCTTTTCCCGGTGCAGATTTGCCCGGTGTTTACGGTGCAGGTGCTTTCCAAACCCTGGTTAACAGGGATCTTGTCCGTTGTGCAGAAAAACTGTTTATTATCGGGGGAGGAAACGTCGGTTTAATTGGGGCATATCATGCTCTGCAGGCCGGTATAGATGTTGTCGGCCTGGTTGAGGCCCTGCCGCAATGTGGTGGTTATAAAGTTCATGAAGATAAAATAAAAAGGCTGGGAGTTCCGGTATGGACTTCGCATACTCTCCTGAAGATAGAAGGCAGTGAGGAAGTGGAGCGGGTTGTTATCGCTGAAATTGACGAAAACTTTAAGCCCCTTAAGGGAACCGAGCGAACATTTGAAGTCGATACAGTTCTAATGGCGGTTGGTTTGAATCCTGTCGATGAGCTGTTTAAAAAAGCACAGGAGTACGGCATAAAGGTTTATGCAGCCGGCGATGCAATGGAAATTGCGGAAGCATCGGCGGCGATATTTTCAGGAAAAATAGCCGGACGTAAAATAGCCCAGGAGATGGGGATCGACCTGCCTGTTCCCATTGACTGGGATGAATTTGGCGAGCTTCTAAAGCAACATTCCAGCGAATCAGAACCTTTTTTACCCGGGGAAATTGAGGATTCGGTATATCCGCTGATTCGCTGCATACAGGAAATTCCATGCAATCCCTGTATCGAAGCCTGTCCCAACAGCTGTATTACGATGCCGGGTTCGATCCTCACTCTTCCAGAATTTAGGGGAGGATGTATCGGCTGCGGCCGGTGCGTGCTTGCCTGTCCCGGTCTTGCTATTACCCTGGTGATTAATGATTATGACCCTGATAAAGCCAAAGCTCTTATCATGCTTCCGTTCGAATTTGTCAACGAAAAAATTCCGGTCGGTGATGAGGTTATTACCACAGGCTTGGAAGGTAATGTTGTCGGCAGGGGCAGGGTAATAGCTTACAGGGACCGGGAAGAACAGGATAACCGGCGGCTGCTTTTGCTGGAAGTGCCTTATCAAGACAGGTTAAAAGCTGCCGGTTTTAGAATCAGAGATCCTGAAGAAGGAGAAATTTTAGCGCCTGCAGTAAGTGAAATAGAAGAAGGCGATCCTTTTATATGCCGTTGTGAGAGAGTAAGAAAAAGCGAAATTGTTGAAGCGATCAGATCTGGAGTCCGTGATATGAACCAGTTAAAAGCATTGGTCAGGGCCGGTCTGGGCGGATGTAACGGAAAAACCTGCACCGAGCTGATCTTAAAAATTTATAAAGAAGAAGGAATCCCATTGTCTGAAATAACGCTGCCCACCCACCGCCCCCTGGTTGCAGAAGTACATCTTGGCGATTTTGCCGCCCAAAAAGAAGATCAAGAGGAGAATAATAATGCCGGCTAATAAAATATATGATGTTATAGTAGTCGGTTGCGGAAGCGTGGGGAACCCGACTGCCTATCATCTTGCTGAAGCCGGTTTAAAAGTTCTTGTCTTGGATAAACGGGCTGCTGCCGGGCAGGGCGACAATAAATCAGCTATCGGCGGGGTGAGAGCTACTCATTCCGATCCCGGCAAGATCAGCACAGGCCTGGAAAGTTTGAAGATCATATCTGCCTGGAAGGAAAAGCATGGTTTTGATATCGGGTGGAAACCGGGAGGGTACTGTTTCCCGGTTTATGATGAAAGCATTGAAGATACTCTGAAGGAACTACTGATCTACCAAAAAAAATATGGACTGAATATAGAATGGGTTGATCCGGAAGAAATTAAAGAGCTTATCCCCGGCATTAACCCGACTGGTTTACGGGGCGGAACCTATTCACCTGAAGACGGCCAGGTTTCTTCTATCCTTTTGCCCGTTGCTTTCCAGCGGGAAGCGATGCAGTACGGTGCCGAGTATCGTTTTAATGAAAAAGTAACCGATTTTATATGGTGCGGCGATAAAATCAGAGGGGTTAAGACCGACCGGGACAGTTATTCTTCCAGGTGGGTGGTTTTAGCCACCGGCGCAGATTCTGCAGAACATTCTTCGCTCTTAAATATTGATATTCCGGTTACACCTGATTCTCACGAAGCC
Organism: Syntrophomonadaceae bacterium; assembly: GCA_007128625.1. Lineage (GTDB taxonomy): Bacteria > Bacillota > Dethiobacteria > DTU022 > DTU022 > B1SED10-74M. The sequence goes on from SKXC01000141.1 coordinate 12,541, forward strand.
GGTATATCAGCTCCCATAAAGCAATTTTTAGACCCTTTAGTTGTTGATCTGCGTCCAGGCCCGGAAGGTAAAACTTCTAATTTTTATTTTGGACAGAACAATGAAGGACAAATTATATTTTGCTATACCCCAAAAGAGCTGTTTATTGGAACTAACCGGGAGTCTTTATCCGAGTTTTTGCCTGTCCTGGCCGGCAGGCTGATTTCGCTCATTCCCGGGTTGAAAAACCTGTTAATCCGGCGTATCTGGCGCGGTTGTTATCCAATGAGCCCTGATGGGGTGCCGATTGTCGATCATGTTCCCGGTCGAGAAGGTTTAATTCTTGCGGTTGGCATGTGCGGCCAGGGTTTGATGCTTGGGCCTGGTATAGGCAAAAATATAGCTTCAATGATTGTTGACAGCAAACCCTGTATTTCAAAAGAGGCCCAGGACTGTCTTAGTTATGATCGTGATTATTATAAAACCGGAAAGGAATCGCTTAAGTAAAACCAGGAATGAAAGCCCCCCTGGTTTTTTAACAGTGAAGGTTTTGATACCGCTATTTTTTCTTCAATCTTCTACCCTGAAAGATAACATCTGTTCCGTATTTTTTTCGTAATTTGTCCCTGGTTGTCGTTAACTTGCTTTCTTTTTCTTGTTCAGCTGAAGTTTCCAACAGTGATATCTGGCTGCCCTGTTCGAAGCCAGCGGCCTGTACTCCAACCAGGCGCCAGGGTGGCTTGGAGCAGTGTTTATCAAAAAGATCCCGGCTTATGCGGTAGATGTCTGAATCGCTGCACACTGGTTCGGGCAGGGTGATGCCGCGGGTAATAGTCCGGAAATCTTTAAAACGCAGTTTCAGGGTTATTGTCCAGGCGGTATAACCTTCTGATCTTAATCTGTAACCTACACCAGCTGATAGTTCCATCAATACCGAGTGAACAGAGTCACGGGCATAAATGTCTTCGGGGAAAGTGGTTTCCTCCGAAATCGATTTGGCTTCATGTTCAGCCTCGAATTTCCGGTTATCAATGCCATGGGCATAATAGTAAATAGTTTCTGCATTTTTCCCAAGCAGTCTGGTGAGCCCTTCTTTTGGATATGCAGCTAAATCTCTGATTTGTTTGATCCCGAGGCGGTTAAGCTTATTATCGGTTACCGGTCCTATTCCGGGCAGCATCCTGATCGGAAGGGGCCATAATTGGTTTTTAATATCACCGGGCCAAAGCTCACCTACTTTATTTGGCTTGGCCATTTCGCAGGCTATTTTAGCCAGAAGTTTGTTAACTGAGATGCCAACACTGATCGGAAGGCCGAGTTCTACTTTAACAGCAATATGAACGGCCTTGCCTGTTTTAGAGCCACTTCCCTTTTTAACAGCCAGGTATGCTTCGTCTATAGAGACAAACTCGATGTCGGGAGTAAATCTTTGAAATATCAGGCGAACCTGATCAGACATCTCCTTATAACGTGACATCCGCCCCTTTAAAACAACAGCGTCAGGACAAAGAGCAAGGGCTTTTTTCATAGGCATGGCAGAGCGCACCCCAAACTTTCTCGCTTCATATGAACAGGTTGATACAACCCCCCTGCCTTCAGGACTGCCACCAACCAGCACTGGTTTACCTTCAAGGGCGGGATTATCCAGTATTTCTACCGAAGCAAAAAAGGCATCCAGGTCACAGAGCAGGATATCGCAGTTTTTCTTCATAGAAATATCGTAAAATTTTTAACAGGACCTGTCAATCTTTTGATTGTTTATAGTTCAAAAAGATTAAAGAATCTTTGATCACTGCAGGAATATTGACTTATAGATACGAATTTATAAAAAGGAACTAACGGCAGCACTTCTAACTTCAGGTGAACATAGTGGAAAAGTATAAAATAAATTTTGAAGGTAAAACAATTTCCTTTGTTCTTCACAGAAAAAATGTCAAAAATTTGAATCTAAAAGTTAAAACGGATTCAACTGTAGTTGTTTCAGCCAATAATAAAGTTCCCTATGCCAGTATAGAACAGTTAATACGGGAAAAAGGGCCCTGGGTTTTAAAGAATATCAGGCACTTTGATGAAGTGCGCCGCTTAAAAGAAATACGCAAGTATACAGATGGAGAAATTATTTATTTTCTCGGCCGGCCGTACTGTTTAAAGGTTATTCCGACTGATAACGGAGAATCCATATATCTAAACCAAAACGAGATCTGCTTAATCGTTAAAGAAGCAAGTGATTTTTATAGAAAAGAGAAACTCTTCGACAGATGGTTTAAAGAGCAGGCCAGGCAAATTTTTTATGAGTCGCTCGACAGGATGCACAGTGAATTCATCAGCCATCATGCCTTAGAAAAGCCGAAGATAATGATCAGGAACATGAAAACCAGGTGGGGAAGCTGCTCCTGGAACAAGGAAAAAATTACCTTGAACACCGGGCTGATTAAAGTATCCAGGGATTGCATTGATTATGTGGTTCTGCACGAATTGACCCATTTTGTATTTAGAAAACACGACAGGCAATTTTATGCGTTTTTAGCTCTAATAATGCCTGATTGGAAAGAAAGAAGGAATATTTTGAGGAATTGCGATACTGGCAGCATCCTGGTTTAATTGATACAGAAAAATGTACTGATTGGCTGTAACTTTTCCGCATCATGAGCAATATTGTAGTTCCAGTCACCTGTGGTTTTAAATGATTGTTAATATGTTTCCCAGGTGTATGTAGAAGTTGCTTTTTATGCTACCAGGTGATAGCATAATGATTGGAAAATTTTTTACTATCCGTAGTTCAGCTTTAATTTCATCTAGACAGGTTTTATTGTTGCCGGCTTTAGTTGAAAACTAAAGGGCCGGGAACATAAATTTTATAAAAACTATGATAGGAGGGTTCAA
>SKXC01000079.1 GCA_007128625.1 Syntrophomonadaceae bacterium
CGATGACAATGGCGATGACAATGGCGATGATAATGGTGATGACAATGGCGACGACGATGACAATGGCGATGATAATGGCAACGGTGACGATGATGGCAATGGCGATGATGATGGCAATGGTGATGACGACGATAATGGCAACGGCGATGATGATGGCAACGGTGACGATGATGACAACGGTGAAGATGGTGGTAACGGCGATGATAATGGCAATGGTGACGATGATGGCAATGATAACGGGGAATGGTGGCGTCCTTAACATGAAGATGCTTTTAAGTGCTCATCAATACTTAAGTATGGCCAACTTCTCTTAAAGGAATAATTATTTCGATCAAGAATTAATAATGGCAGGCATAAAACAATCATAATGGAGGTATTGTAAAATGACTGATACGAAACCGGTAGCTGTAGCTTCCAAGAACAATACTATGGGCATTATTTCTCTGGTTGCGGGAATTCTGGGATTATTACTGTTTGTTTGCTGTTCTTACATATCCATTGTCCTGGGCATTGTTGCTTTGGTTTGCGGCATTTTAGCCTTACAGCAGCAGCAGCAATTTGCTTTGGCCGGAATAGTCTTAGGTGCGCTTTCAATAGTTCTTGGAATCATCTTCGTGATATTAAGCCCGGTATTGTTTAGTGAGATTATAAGAAATATTGAGCGTCAGTTTATATGGTAATGTTTAACAATTGCTTTGAACGGGGGATTTCAATAAATAATCTTTTTAAAGTTTACAAAGGATGAAAGGATATTTGAACATTTCTTCAAAATATAGTCTTGAGCAGGTCCTTTTAATAATAGTGATAATCATGGTTATAATGGTGTTTTTTTACGTGATCACCCCTGGCTTAAGGGAGGTGGTCCGTCCTTATCACTGCCAGTTTTACCAGGCAACCGGCCTGCTCTGCCCGGCCTGTGGAGGAACCAGGGCCTTACTTCATCTATTTAGCGGGCGTTTTTTATTGGCTCTTAAAAGCAATGCCCTGGCAGTTTTATTTTTCCCGGTTGTCTTGTATGGTATCATCACTGTTTTTAGATTGGCTTTTGATCGGAGTTTTACTCCGGCCGACATAAAAATTGCCCCCTTCCTGCTGTGGTCTATATTACCCCTGGTTATAATATTTTGGCTGGTTAGGAACTTGCCTTCCTTTTCTTTTCTCAGTCCGATTCATTAAATTGACCAAATCCAATAAGAAGGTATTATAATACCTTCATTGTTCTTGTGTGGTAATAAATATGATAATATGGGTAAGGTTATAATTGTCGATAGGTGGAAATAAATAAACGGTGTTGATATAATTAACATGGGTTTTTAATATTAAGAAATGTGGATAGTATATGCTTGCTCTAAGTGATATCATTGCAGATTACAGAATAGCTGATTTCTTTTATGATTTAATTCTTATTGGCATCGCCTATGGTTATATCTTAATCACTATTATTTTACCCGTTTTTCTTAAGAAGAAAGGTTATATTTCAAAGTTTCATGCCCGGAAGATAGTCCATTTATTTGCCGGCCTGGTGGTTTTAATTGTTCCCTTTTTCATCCTTCCTTTACATGCAGTTTTTATTGCCCTGTCTCTGACCGTTGTTACTTATTTTAGTTCTAGAGACAGTTCAGTAAAACACCTGCAGGAGCTCTATGATTCGATTGGTGAAGAAGCTGAGGAAAGTATAGGGCGTTTACAGGGGCCATTTTATTACAGCATTTCAATAACCTTTCTAATAGCTGTTTTTGTGGTATTAGCTCCAGACCGGCTCTATTTTCCCATTTGCGGTATTTTAATCATGATCATCAGTGACACTTTTGCTTCTGTTATTGGCAAGAAATACGGAAGAATAAAAATTAATATTAACTACACTGGAACTCAGAGAACTTTAGAAGGTTCGCTAGCTTTTTTTGTTTCCGCATTCCTGCTTTGTTTTTCGGCCTTTTATTTCTTCGGCCTGTTCAATCCAGTTAATCAAAAATTACTAACCTTAAACCTGGTCTTTATCTATACCATGGTAACAGCTTTAGCAGGAACCCTGGTCGAGCTTTTTTCTCCATCAACCCTGGATGATCTAACCGTTCCTATTGCCGCAACCATGGTTATTTATGTGCTATCACTGATAACCTAAATAAACTAGAAACTTATAATAAGTACCTGCTCATATCAGTTTTCTCCTTCAGCCGGCTAAAGCTGTGCCCAGAACAATGGCTAAAAACCAGACAAAAAAGCTATATTTCATTATAGTACTGTTTTTTTCCAGTATTTTTGCCGGGACATTACTTTTAGCTTTGATCGCTATGTAGGTAAAAAGAGGATACATTCCCAGTATAATAATAAACAAATAAACGAAGCTGTACTGTTCGATAAAATATGTAGCCAACATTAACAAGGCGGATACTAACAAGGAAACGATTACATAAACTCTGGCAGTTTGTTTGCCCCATACTACAGCGATTGTTCCGCAATTTTGCCGCAGGTCGCCTTTATAATCGGCCATTGTTTTCAGGATTTCACGCCCCATGATTGCAAAAAATACGGTGACGGCAAGCATTAGGGTTGGACCAATATTTTCTGCTGCTACACCACCAAAAATAAAGCAGAGCCCGATTATGGCAGCTACGGCGACATTACCCAGCAAAACAGTACATTTAAGCTTCCATGAGTATAGATAAAGCAGGATATTTGCACCCAGAGCGATAAAAAACGCGGCCTGATTAATTGAAGCAGCGGTAAGCAGGGAAATGAGACTGCCTGTAATAGAAAAGATTAGGGCCTTACGCGGCTTAATCTTGCCTGCGGGCAAAGGTCTATCAGGCTTATTGATTTTGTCTATTTCAATATCAATATAATCATTCCAGGCATTGGTGGAAGCAGTAATCAAAAGCACTGTTACCGCTGCCATAAAAACAGGTTGCCAGTTTGGTGTTTGTGCAGCATAGGCACTTATAAAAATAGCAGTACACCCGGCAAAAGCATTAATTGGACGTGATAGCCTGTAGTAATCTTTTAGCATGGTTTTCCTCCATTACAAGTTGGGTTGATTATAAGAATTTCAGTATTTTGATCATAGCATAAAAAGTTACTATCGGCACATTTATGCCGCGATGAAAGGTGTTAAACTAGTATTTAATATATTTTATGGGGAGACTTTTTTGCAGTAGCGGTTTAAATAATTACGGCGCATAAGAAGACATGTTAGGGTTTTGATCGGTTTAACCCCGCCAAACAAGAATATCAATACATTACAGTGTCAATACATTATAGTTGTTTTTGAAATAAAGTAATGATATAGTCGGCTGTGGCAATGAGTTATGTTAGGTGCTACCGGGGCAACGCTGTTTTATTATGGAGGTAGTTAATATGGACAAAAAAGCTATACAGGATCAGGTTCCGGATAACTATTGTTACGGTTGCGGACCTGCTAATGAATGGGGCTTGCACCTGAAGAGTTTTTGGGACGGTGATGAAACGGTGGCTACTTTTTTACCGGAACTGTTTCACTCTGCCGGTCCCAGGCAGTTTTTGAACGGTGGTATTATTGCTACGGTCATCGACTGCCACTGTGTTTGCACAGCAGTTGCCGATCGCTACCGTCGGGAAAAGCGGGAGATCGGCACCCAACCCGATATATGGTATGTAACCGGTTCTTTAAAGGTTGATTATCTCCGCCCGGTTCCGATAGATCAAGATGTTAACCTCAGGGCCCGTATTATCGAGACAGGAAAGAAGAAAACAAAGCTTTCCTGTTCCCTGTTTTCTGGTAATCAGGAATGTGCCAGGGGTGAGGTTTTGGCACTTCATGTTCCTGATAGCTGGCGCAACCCCTGATTTGCCAGGTATACGAAGGGCTGCTCTTCATTTTTATTTTGGATGCTTGTACGGCTTACAGGGCTTAAAAATTGCAGCGTCATGAAAGGAGTATCCATTGCAAATAAGAGAATCAAAAAAAACAGATTTACATGATCTGCTTGATGTGGAAAGACAGGCATTTGGGAAAGAGGAAGGCCCTGTTATTGTAGAATTAGTAAGCGGTTTATTTGTTGATCCGACTGCAAAGCCGCTGTTATCACTTATAGCTGTTAATAATGATCGGGTTATCGGGCATATCCTTTTCACTAAAGCGCATATCTCTTTAAACAAGTCTGTACCGGCTGTTCTACTGGCTCCACTGGCTGTTGCTCCTGAAGCCCAGGGTAAGGGTGTCGGTGGAAAGCTTGTTGAGGAAGGCTTGATAATGTTGTCAGAATCTGAAATTGCATTAGTATTTGTTCTCGGCCATCCTGATTACTATCCACGCCATGGCTTTAAGCCGGCAGGTAAACTGGGATTTGAGGCGCCATATCCGATTCCCGATGAAGTTGCCGATGCCTGGATGGTTCAGGAATTAAGGCCGGATATCATAGGCAGTGTAAGCGGCAAAGTACTTTGTGCAAATGTGCTTAATCACCCGGAATACTGGCGATAATTTAATATACTGTTTTACAAAGTTTTAGATAATACCAAAAGCCAGTAAACCTGAAACCAGGTAACCAACAAGAATAGCAATACAGATGACTGTAGATATATAAAACACTAGAAATTTTAACTTAAAAACTGAATTCATAAAGATAATACCATTGATACTGGTTCCGGAACCGGAGATGATAAAAGCTATCCCGGCACCTACTGCTCCGGTGGCTCCAATAAGCGGTGCAGCAATGGCAATCATTGAACAATCGCCACTGTAAATCGGAATACCGACCAGGGCAGCGATAATAATATCAAATGGTGCCCTTGCAGCCAGGGCTTGCTGAATTAAATTTTGCGGGACCAGGTTGCGCAGCAAGGCTGAAACCAGGATAATTACTGCCAGGTAAGGAAGCACCCTTTTTAGAAGTTTGACAGTATGATCCCAGGCCGGGCCGGCTATAGCAATGAACTTTTCTTTAGAGTTACTGGAACCGTTGGTCCCAGCTGTGCTGCAGCAGGAGCTTTTTTCGCCTGTATTCCCGGAATATGAACTGCAGGCCATTTCTAAAGCTGCAGCGCTGCTTTTTTCTGATGTAACAACCGTCTCTTCTTTAAACATTCCCCAACGTGTTCCAGCTGTTTCAAGAAAAAAGCTGCCTAAAAGTGCTGCTGCCGATGTGATTAGCAGGTAAAACAGGGAAAATGGCAGGCCAAATAACCCCATTAATATCAAAAAGGCCGGCATACTGACTACCGGGCTAACCAGGAAAAAGGTTAACATTACACCGGCAGGCACTCCGGCCCGCATTAATCCAATCAAAACCGGAAAAGCTCCACATTCACAAAAAGGAAGCAATGCCCCCAGAACTAATGCTCTTAAACGGCCGGTCCATGGATGTCTGCCGGACAATAAAATCTTTAATTTTTCTTCGCCCAACCAAAGTCTTGCCGATTCAGCTAAAAATACAGCAGCTACAAGCAGTGGAACCACACGTAATAATATTTCTCCGGCATAGTAAGCTATATCATAAACCAGTTCCGGGCTGTATATTTCCATTAATCCATTCATTCCGGTCGCCTCATTTATGATTAATTTCTCTTGTATGATCAAGAGTCAGCTGAATAAGGCTGGCAATATGATCATCATTCAGACTGTAAAAAACCATCTTGCCCTGCTTTCTGTTTTTCACCAGACGAAGGCTGCGCAGGTAGCGTAAATGGTAAGATACCGCGGCTATCGGCAAATCGAGAGCCAGGGAAAGGTCGCATACACATAGTTCTTCATACCAGAGAGCATAAACTATCTTAAACCTGGTTTGATCACCAAGAGCTTTGAAAGTATCAACCATGACTTCCAGGCCGTCCAGTTTAGTTTTAACCTTTTCAACTTTTTCCTTATCACTGCAAAAAATTTCGCAGCGATCTATTTCTTTTGACATGAAATATGCCCTCCATAACATTCAAACGTTTGTATAAATATTATATCTTTATCAAAGTTAGAAATCAACCGGTGGGCAAGAAAATTATAAATCTGTAGTTTTTCCTTGAAATGCGAGCATTATTTTTATGCTGCCGGACTGATATAATGTTATTCTATAGGCCGGGAACAAAGTTTTTCGTAACTTAGATATTAAAACACTGATTAGATGTTGATAAAAAGGAGGATCAAGGCTGTGAACAATAATTATGTGTTGTTTAAAGTTGAAGATTCTGTAGCTACCATAACCCTGAATCGTCCGGAAAAGGCAAATGCATTTAACGGAGAAATGTGGAAAGCCCTGGAAGAGACAGCTGTGGCGGTTAAGTTGAACGAAACTATTAGGGTTGTAATTATCACTGGATCCGGAAAATCATTTTGTGGGGGGCTGGATATAAAGCAGGCTGCTGCTGAAGGGATCTGGCTCGGTGATCGAACCCTGCGCAGCGGTTTTGAGACGCTTCAGTATTTAAGTAAAGTATTTAGCATGTATGAAAAACTCCCGGTACCGGTAATTGCTGCCATTAAAGGTGGATGTATCGGGTTGGGAATGGAACTGGCCCTGGCCTGTGATATCAGGATTGCTTCTGAAAATGCGGTTTTTTCCATTCCTGAAGCTGTCTACGGCCTGGTGCCTGATTGTGGGGGTACCCAGCGGTTGCCGCGGGTAGTCGGGCCGGCTATGGCCAAGGAACTGATTTTCACCGGCCGGCGTATTGATTCATTAGAAGCCCTGCGCATCGGACTGGTTAACCATGTCTATCCGGATGAGGAATTAAACAGCAAAATAAACCAGTTAGCTGCAGATATCGTTACCAGCGTTTCAGAAGCAGTCCAGGCCTCAAAACGCTGTATAAATATGGCCATGAATACTTCACTGGAGGCAGGTCTGCAGTATGAAACTGCTTCTGCTGAAAGCGTTCTCGGTGAAAAAGCGAAAACAATGATCAGGCATCACCGGTTTCCCCCTGGTTCTTAGGTCTCGTTCTTTATTTTTGCTCATTAAACTTATAACAGGAAGGCGCTCTTTGTCTACTGCATGATAACAAGTTATAATATTTGCAATAAACGCGGCATAAAGGATCTAACCCCGGTTATCTTTACCACCAAGAGGAGAAACCGGATAAAACCGGCTGACTGTTGAAAACACATAATTGACTTAATGGATCCTTTACGCTAAAATTTTTTAGCAGTAGATGACAGGATTCCTGTTGATGCAACAGCAAGCCGGGAGGAGGATTAAAATGAACAAAGCGGAGCTAAAAGCTGAAATAGCCGCCCTTAAAAAAAGGCATAAAGCTGTTATTTTAGCTCATAATTATCAGGTTGATGAAGTACAGGAAATAGCCGATTACACGGGAGATTCTTTTGCTTTAAGCAAACTGGCGGCTTCTATCACTGCTGAAGTGATTGTTTTATGCGGGGTTCGATTTATGGCCGAAAGTGCATATATTTTGTCTCCGGATAAAACAATTCTCCAGCCGGACATTCAAGCCGGTTGTCCTCTTGCTGAAAGTATAAACCCGGAGGGCCTGGAGGCGAAAAAGAAGGAATATCCGGAGGCCGCAGTAGTTTGCTATGTAAACAGTTCTGCAGAAATAAAAGCATTAAGTGATATTTGCTGTACTTCTTCCAATGCAGTAGAAGTTGTTAACAGCCTCAAAGAAAGAGAGGTTATATTTGTTCCCGATAAAAACCTGGCAAGCTTTGTGGCGGTTTATACCGACAAAAAAATAATACCCTGGGAAGGTTGTTGTGCAACTCATAATGAGGTTACCGTTGATGATGTTTATAAACTCCGCAACTTATATCCAGATGGAGTTGTTACAGTGCATCCCGAGTGCCGTTCAGAAGTAACTGCCCTGGCCGATCATGTTGGCAGCACTAATCAAATAATCAAGTTTGCTAAAGAAACAGCTGCTAAAAAGATCATTGTCGGAACTGAAATAGGAACCCTGTTTAAGCTAAAAAAAGATAACCCGCAAAAAGAATTTTACTTGTTGTCCCGCAAGCTGATTTGTCCTGACATGAAATTAAACAACATGGCGAAAATAAAGGATGCTCTTACATATATGCAGCATCAAATTACCGTGCCTGATAGGATAAGAAAGCCAGCATTCAGATCATTGAACAGGATGTTGCAGGTTAAAATGAAAAGAGTGGTTTAAGGCAGGCTTTGGACCGGAACAGCTATAAAAAATTAATTTATTAGGAATCGCGAATTTAATTACAGTTATAAGCTGACATGGGGGATCTTTGATGATTGGAAATTTATTGATAATCAGAGGCATCGTTGAAAAAGCCCTTGATGAAGATGTTGGCAGTGGAGATATTACCACTGATAACATCTTTTATAATAATGAAACCGGCTGCGGTAAAATCATAGCAAAAGAAAAAGGTATAGTAGCCGGCCTGTCGGTGGCCAGGCTGGTCTTTGAGATCCTGGATCCGGATATTTTGTGGGAAGAGCTGGTTTCCGATGGTGATGAAGTGAAAGCAGGAGATTATATTGCCAGGGTCACCGGTAAACTGCAGGCCATATTAACCGGGGAGAGAGTGGCTTTGAACTTTATGCAGCGATTGTCGGCAATAGCAACTTACACCCATACCCTGGTTAAAAAAACGGCTCAGTATAATGTAAAAATACTTGATACAAGGAAAACCACACCCGGGTTAAGGATACTGGAAAAATATGCTGTGAGAGTTGGTGGAGGAACGAACCACCGTTTTGGTCTTTATGATGCAGCCATAGTTAAAGACAATCACATCAGGAAAGCTGGAAGCATTGCCAGTGCAGTTTTGCTGCTCAAAAAAAACCTGCCTGTAACAGCAAAAATTGAAGTTGAAGCTGAAAACATGGAACAGGTATCAGAAGCGCTTGCCGCTAATGCCGATATTATTATGCTGGACAATATGTCCCCTCAAGAGATGCAGCAGGCAGTAAGATTAATTGATAAAAAAGCTTTAGTGGAGGCCTCCGGCGGTGTAAGCATGGAAAGAATTGAAGTTGTAGCGGCTTCAGGGGTAGATTTTATCTCTGTAGGCGCGCTGACCCATTCTATCCAATCAATGGATATCAGCCTTGAACTTTGATATTATATTAACCCTGTATTAACTGTAAAAAGGATAATAAAGCCCCAGTTTTATCAGCATTTCTGCTGTTTTAACTGCCACGTTACCGGGAGCCAGGACCGGAACTCCCAGTTTTTTTTGCAGAGCGCTTTCCAGGGTAAGAGCAGTACAACCAAGGACAATACACTGTGCTCCCTGCTGCAAGGCCACTTGTCCTGCACCGGCAAGTATGGATGCTATTTCCTCATCTCCTGATTCCCCGCTTATAAAATCTACTGCTTTTTCCTGGACAGATACCAGGTTCTTGCTGAAACCGTACTGGTTAACCAGTCCTGAATAAATCTTTCCCTGGCCCGGTGTGGGCGTTATGATAGCGAAGCGTTTACAAAGCATGGTTGCCAGGTGTAATGAGGAATGAAGGGCCGGCACAAGTGGTATGGTTAGTTTTTCTGCTACTTCCGGGAAGAGCTGATCACAAGTGCAGTCCACTATGACTGCACTATAACCTTGATCAGGTGATTTGATCACCTCGGGGAAAATTGCTTCAGCTGATAGAAAGAGTTCAGACGAATTAGTGAGAGAAGGTGGTCCCTGCTCAGGAATTACAAAATCAATTATTGTTCCGGGGCTTGCTGCCCGGCGTCGCGCTTTAAGCATTTTTTCTATTACTCCCCTCCCTTCTGGAGGTACAGGCATGGGAGCAATTAGTTTTAGCTTGATTTCCACAGGTAACTACTTCCAATCCAGTTTTATTCTACTTCAATGTAACGGGTTTTATGTTCACTTCTTTCCAGGGTAAAAGGAGGAATAAAAGTGATTTCAGGACGGACCCGGGCGGTTTCACTCATGTATTGCTCGATTTCATTTTTTAGATCTGTAATTTGCTGTTTTTCCAATCCCGGAGCGTGTTCCACCTTTAACCGCAAAGGTGGGTTAACCTGATGACCCGGCCGGTCCAGAATGATCCGAAAAGCCCCGGTTACCCGGGGTGAAAAGCTTTCCAGGATGTTTTTAATTGCAGAAGGATAAATGTTTATTCCTTTAACAATAAGCATGTCATCGGTGCGCCCGATCAACTTAAGCCGCATACCCGGCCAACCGCATTCACACTGCCCGGTATGAACCTGCATGATATCACCCATGCGGTAACGTAAAAAAGGCGTTCCCTCCCAGTCAAGGTAGGTAAAAACATATTCTCCCGTCACCCCATCTGTAAATTCCAGCACCTGCCCTGTTTCCGGATCCAGGAGTTCCAGGATACAGTAATCTTCCGATAGAAAATGCATACCCCGATAAGTACTATTACCACAGGAAATAGCATGAAGGGTCTGCACCGATCCAAGCATATCATACATTTGCGCCCCAAACATTTTTTCAACACGTTGTTTGAATTCGGGCATTCCTGCACCTGGTTCTCCACCGCAAAGCAGGTACTTGATACCCAGGGTTGATGCCGGTTTTCCCAGTATTACTTCACACTGTTCTCCCAGGTGTTCCACCATTGAAGGTGTACAAAACAGGACTGTCGGTTTGGTCAGGGCGGCAAATTCCAGCAGTCGCCTGGTACGTGCTTCTGCCCCCACCGGTGCCACACACATTCCATAATCCCAGAGGGCATCTACACAGGGCACACCTCCGGCGAACATGCTCAGGGCAAAAGCAACAATAACAGTATCGCCGGGGCGCAGTCCAATACGCCAGTACTTGCGGGCATGGAGATTGTTGAGCACCTTTATATCATTTTTTGTTAGCATGTAAAGGGTAGGTGTTCCTGTTGTTCCAGATGTAGCGCTAAGACGGACGATCTTATCCCGGGGAGCACAGGCGAGCATGCCGTACGGGTGTCCAAAACGTTCCAACGATTCATCCTGGGCGGCACGATGTTCATTTTTGTCCATATAGGGTATTTTTTTAAAGTCGTCCCAGGTTTTTATATCACCCGGTTTCAGGCCGGCAGCATCAAACTTACGCTGATAAAATATAGAGTTATCATAATTATATTTAACCTGTTTTTTTAGTTTGGTGAACTGAATTTCCCGGATTTGCTCCCGGGGCATCGTTTCCAGGGTTTCATCCCAAAATTGGCGGTCACCGTGGTTGTTTTTGATCATTATGTTTTGCTCCCTTCACAGGTCATGGATTAAAAACTAACGCATATGCCAGTTGATTTTTGATCATCTAATAACGCTTACTTGTTAAAGAATCAAGGTTAACCCTGTATATCTCTTTTGCGATTTCAGGGGAGATAAGTTCTTGTTTAACTTCCCGAAGTACCTTTTTATTATCTCTTTCTGAGGGCTTGCCGTAGCCCCCTCCTCCACCGGCATGCTGGTAAAAAACTGTACCGGTAGGAATATCTTTTAATATTTCTTTTGTTTTGGCAATATATTTTTCTCCGTCTGGATATTTCAATTCAACCCTGTTAAGAGTACCATCCAACCCACCCAATAGACCAAAAGCCCCGATATCAACCCCATCGCCAAAAGTAACGCAGGTAGTATCTTTTCCCTGGATAACAAACTCTGTAACCACTCCTAAACCGCCCCGGTATTTTCCCGGCCCTGCCGAATCACGCGCATATTCATGTTTTAGTAAGAAAAGTGGATTGTGCAGCTCAAACATTTCATAATCCTGGGCTAATAGTCCGCCTGCACAATTAATTAAGCCGATGTGATCGTAACCATCCACCCCTTCAGTTGCACCGGAACCACCCTTTAAAGACAGAAATAAGATATCTGCCCATTTGCGATCGTTTTCAGGGAAGGATCCTGATGTGGCAACACATAAGGCTCGGTTCCAACCGGCTGTAACCCTTTCCGGTAAAGCCCGGGCAAAAGCTTTTAAAATAGCGTCGCTGTGCGGCCCGGCTATAGTATTTCCAAAGGTTGTAGCCGCCGGAAACTTTGCATTCAAGAAACAGCCTTCAGGTATGTTGATATCAATAGGGCGCATCAAACCATGATTGTGAGGAATGTCGGGATCTATGACCATGAGCAAACAAAGCATAATTGCTGAAACGGATGAACTGTAAGGGGCATTGGCAAATCCAGGTGTTTGTGGATCAGTGCCGTTATAGTCAAAAAGGATGGAATCGTCTTTTACAGTGATGACAAGATTTATTTTGTGCTTTGATTTTTCATTAACACCGTCATTATACATGAAGCTCTGGCCATGATAGATTCCATTGGGAATGTTTTTAATTTCATCTCTCATTTTCTGTTCAGTAAGCATGAACAGGTGTTCAATGTGAGCCTGAAGATTTTTTGCTCCGTACTTGTCAACCAGCTGCATGATCGCTCTTTCCCCTACATTGCAGCCGCCTATGTGGGCACGAATATCGTCTTCTACAATGGAAAAGCGAATATTGGCGAAAATAAACTGCCAGACATCGCGGCGCAGCTTTCCCCGTTCATATATTTTTACCGGGGGGATACGTAAAGCTTCCTGCCATACTTCTCTGGCCTCAGGATTGTAACCCCCGGCAACCGCACCCCCAATATCTGCCTGATGACCCTTGCAGGCGGCCCATGCTACCAGCTGATTCTCTGCAAAAATGGGTTTAAAAACAGCTACATCGGCATTCTGATTTCCTCCGGTAAAAACATCATTATGGATTATAACATCACCAGGAAATATATCATCACCAAAGTATTTGATAATATACTGGCAGACAGGCTGAAGAGCAAAGGCCAAAATTGGAATATATTCAGTTTGTTCCAGCATTCTTCCTTTACTGTCATAAAGACCGGTTACAAAATCCCGGGCTTCATTTAAAATTGGAGATCGGGTTGTTCGTAAAAGAGTAAGGCCCATTTCTTCGGTAATCGATTTAAACCTGCTTTGTAGAATCGAAACTAGCATTAGATCAACATTGTCATTATTAATCATCAACCAATACCTCCTCACTTTAGAAACCAGGGGATTAAGAAAATTGACAGCCATTTAATGATGAAAAACTTTTTTTGGCTCCAATTGTTATGGTGACTGCTATCTGGTTACTTCTTCAAGTATCTCCATACCCGGGTGATGATCGAACTGTTTTAGTTGTATGGTTTACTACATATTATTTAAGTTATTAACTGCATTAAAAAATTGCTATAGCGATCAGGAATGAGTTTATATTGAGCAGGAACAAAAATAGTGGTATTAACCTGTTCTACAATAGCCGGCCCGTTAATTACAATTCCATCTTCTAACCTGTCGCCGTCCCAAACTTCAATCAACTCAAATGACTTTGATTCGGGCAGGTATACTTTACGTTCGCTTTTAACTGAATTCCTACCCGTTGCAGCTCTAAAAGCACGCTGCTGGAGACCGGGTTTACTGGTAATGCCCAGACTGGAAACTCTTAGATTTACTATTTCCATGGAGGCATTTTCATCTTTCAACGAGTAGCCGTAAAGACGATCATGGGTTTGATGAAAGCGGCTTGAAATTTTTTTGAGACGGCCATTTTTTAGATCTTCTTCGCTTATTCCAACATTTATTTCGTGGTACTGACCGACATAGCGCATATCAGTGCTAAAATAATGCCGAATGTTTTCGTGGAAGATGCCTTCAGTCAACAATTGTTGCTCTCCCTCATTTTTCATCTTGTTGAACAGGATTTCCATGGGTTCCAGTGACTTGTTAGTTAATAAGGAATTATAGCTGCGGACATAATCATGCCTTAAATCTGATAGGAGCATGCCCGTTGCACAAAATATGGATGATTCCCGTGGAATTAAAATTGTGGGGATTTCCAGCTCCAGGGCAATCATACCGGCATGAATAGGTCCTGCCCCTCCGGCCACCACCAGGGGGAATTCACGGGGGTCATATCCTTTTTTTACAGACACCTCCCGAATTCCATCGGCCATATTGGCATTGATGATCTGAAACATGCCGGCTGATGCTTCGGCAGCACTGGTTCTTAAAGGTTTGGCCAATTTTTCTTCTATTACCTTGTAAGCATGATTATAGTCCAGGGCCATTTTTCCGCCCAAAAAGTAATCTTTATTGATATAACCGAGAATAAGGTTGGCATCGGTACAGGTTGGTTCAGTTCCTCCCAGGCCGTAGCATGAAGGACCGGGGTTTGCACCGGCGCTCTTTGGCCCTATGCGTAACAACCCCATTTCATCTAACCATCCAATACTGCCCCCTCCGGCTCCGATAGTATGTATATCGACCATGGGTACGGCAGTTAGATAACGATTTATTTTGCCGTTGGTTATGACCAGGGGCTTTCGATCTTTAACCAGGGCAACATCAAAGCTGGTGCCTCCCATATCAATGGTTATACAATCCCTGTAGTTATGAGTTTCAGCATAGGCCATGCCGGCAACAGGTCCGGCTGATGGTCCGGAAAGCATAGTACTTACAGCATTTTTAATGGCATTCCCGGGAGATGTAACACCACCATTTGATTGCATGATCAGTAAGATGCCCCGGAATTCATTTTCATTTAAACGGTGCATTAACTGCATGATGTAGTTTTTAAGAATTGGTCCAACATAGGAGTTTAAGGTAGTTGTGCTCAGCCTGTCATAAAACCGAATCTGCGGCAGCAGGTCAGATGACAGAGTAAGGTAAACATCAGGCAAGTACTCCTGGATTATTTTTTTTGCTTCGTTTTCGTTGATGCTGTTATTATAGGCATGTAAAAAACAAACAGCCAGTGCTTCTATTTGTTCATCTTTAAACATTCTAAGACATTCAAGCAAACTATCCCGGTCTAATTTTTTAACCCTTTTTCCTTTAACACTGACTCTTTCTTTTACCGGGCAGCGTAATTCCCGGGGCACCAGGGGAACAGGGGCCTCGTACTTATTATTATACTGCTGTTCCCTGATTCCCCTGCGCATTTGCAATGTGTCACGGAAGCCTGCTGTTGTAAGCAAGCCCGTTTTTGCCCCGTTACCGGTCAGGGCAGCATTAGTGGTTACAGTTGTTCCGTGCACAATAATATCGACAAGCCTGATAAAATCTACAACCGGGAGTTTTTTAGCATCAGCCATTTCCTTCAGTCCGTTCAACACTCCGATGGAAGGATCTTCTGGAGTAGTCAGGGTCTTATAAACCTCGAAATTTCCATCATCATCTGCCAGTAAAAAGTCGGTAAAAGTACCCCCAACATCGGTCCCGATTTTATAAGCCATAAGATTGTCCCCGATCATATTTTATTAATTCATTGATTACAATAATTATAACTCCACTTCCCGGTTATCCTTGTCCAGGTAAAAAACACTGGTCCTGGCATTTAGCAAGCGCTGGAGGTCGGCTGATAAGGCATCACGGGCTTTTA
>SKXC01000091.1 GCA_007128625.1 Syntrophomonadaceae bacterium
AGGCCGGGAATCTCCTTAAACTGGCGGCGTATTTCCTCAATCAAAGAGAAAGCGGCATTTCCAACCGCCTCCATGGTCCGGGAAGTGAAGAAATAGGTTAATCCACCACCGATCAGCAGGCCGGCAATAACCTGTGGACTGGTAATATCAATTACATCTAGTCCCGCTACCTGGGCATAGGCGGTAAATAAGGCCAGGGCGGTAAGCGCAGCCGATCCGATGGCAAAGCCCTTGCCGATTGCTGCCGTAGTATTGCCAAGAGAATCCAGTTGATCGGTAATTCCCCGCACTTCCGGTTCCAGTTCGGCCATTTCAGCAATTCCCCCGGCATTGTCGGCGACCGGTCCGTAGGCATCAACCGCTACAGTCATGCCTACAGTTGAAAGCATACCCACTGCCGCAACTGCAATACCGTAAACACCGGCTGCAGAATAAGATACTAAGATGGCGGCGACAATTGTTATAATCGGCAATATGGTACTTTTCATTCCCACGGATAGTCCGCTGATAATATTGGTCGCCGGACCGGTCAAAGAGGCCCTGGCAATATTCTGGACCGGTTTAAAATGGTCCGAGGTATAGTATTCAGTCAGCCGGCCGATAATAACCCCGGCCAGCAAACCGGCCACAACGGCAAAAAACGGTCCGAAGTCATTAAAAACACCCTGGGCGATGAAAGAATTAACCAGGAAATAGGATGCTGCCAGCACAACCAGGGCACTGACCCAAATTCCCCGCTCCAGAACGGCCCCCAGCCTGGAACCTTCTTTGGCCCGGACGAAGAAAAAAGCAAAAATAGAAGCAAGGATTCCGACCGAAGCTACCAGCATCGGCAAAAGCGCTCCTCCGATACCCGGAAATATGACAACACCGAGGGTCATAGCCGCGATCATTGAGCCTACATATGATTCAAACAGATCGGCACCCATACCGGCCACATCACCGACATTGTCACCGACATTATCGGCAATTACCCCGGCATTGCGGGGATCGTCTTCAGGAATACCTGCCTCAACTTTCCCAACCAGGTCGGCGCCGACATCGGCTGCCTTGGTATAAATACCTCCTCCCACCCGGGCAAATAAAGCGATAGAGCTGGCTCCAAGGGCATAACCGTTTATTACCGACGGATCTCCGATAAATATATAGAGCATACCGAGGCCAAAGAGACCCAGGCCGGCAACCATCATGCCCATAATCGTTCCGCTTGAAAAGGCTATTGTTAGAGCCGGATTGATCCCGCTGCGGGCTGCATGAGCAGTGCGAACGTTAGCTTTTGTTGCCACCGTCATTCCGACATAACCTGCTGTTCCGGATAATATTGCCCCAACCACAAAGCTGACCGCGGTCAGGACATTGATCACCAGGGCCAGAACGACGGTCAAAACGATAACGAATAATACCAGGTAGGTATATTCCCGCCTTAGAAAAGCCATCGCCCCCTCCTGAATTGAAGCAGCAATCTCTTGCATGCGATCACTTCCTGCCTCGGCCTTGCCCAGCTTAAACCATAGTATTAGTGCAAAAATCAAAGCAAACAGGGCACAGACCGGAACGACATACATTAACATTTCCATCTTTTTTCCTCCTTGTTTTCCATTATGTCTTCAATTTTTTTTAAGCCCTTTGTTATTTTAGTTTCTCTAAATTTGGCCATAAACCTTTTCAGGCAGGATTAATTATTAGCAAATCTTTTCTTCAAAGCATTTAAAACAAATAATCATCCCGGCAATACCGGGTAACGGCCGGTGAAACAAGCCCTGCAAAGTTTATCGGCCGGCAGTCCCACTGCTTCTACGGTTTTATCCATGCTTAAATAACCGATTGAATCAGCTTTAATCAAGGCCGGTATTTCATCGGCAGATCGGTTGTAGGCAATTAACTCATGAGCATCTGGAATGTCGATACCGTAATAGCAGGAACCGGTTACAGGCGGAGAACTGATTCGCAGATGAACCTCACTGGCCCCGGCCCGGCGCATAATTTTGATCAGCTTTACACTGGTGGTACCGCGCACGATTGAATCATCGATCAGGACAACTTTTTTACCTTCGACAATTTTTTTTACAGCATTAAGTTTGATATCGACCCCTTCCTCCCGCATTTTCTGGGTTGGCTTGATAAAAGTACGTCCGATATAACGGTTTTTAACCATGCCCATTTCGTAGGGCAAACCGGCTTCTTCAGCAAAGCCGGATGCGGCAGCAATGCTTGAATCGGGAACCCCCGAAACAATATCTGCTGCTACCAGATGTTCACGGGCCAGCTGGCGCCCCAGTTCACGGCGGACCAGGTGAACATTCTTGCCCTGCAAATTGCTGTCGGGCCGGGCAAAATAAATAAATTCGAAAACACAAAGCTTGGAACAGGGGAAATCGATTATGGGGCGGCTGCGCAGGCCTCCTTCATCAATAACAACCATCTCGCCCGGCTCCAGGTCACGGATAAATGAAGCTCCGATCGTATCAAAGGCACAGGTTTCAGACGCTAAAAAATATCCACCTCCGTCCAGGGAAGCAAGCGAAAGCGGTCTAAACCCGTAGCCGTCCCTGATTCCGATCACTTTATGGCCATCACTGACAATAAAAGCAAAGGCGCCCTTTAACCGCGGCACAACCTCGGCCAGGGACTCTTCCAGGCAGCTGCTGCCCTGCCTGGCCACCATGTGGGCCAGCAGTTCACTGTCGGTATCAGTTTGGAATATAGCGCCCTGGCATTCCAGTTCTTCCCGCAGCCCGGTAGAATTAAGCAGGTGCCCATTATGAACAACAGCCAGTTCACCGTAACGGTAGCGCAGTTTCAGGGGCTGGGTATTTTCTGGATTACGACCCTCCTGACCGTATGAATAGCGGACATGACCGATGGCCATTTTGCAGACAATACCTTTCAAATCAGCACTGTCGGGAAAAACATCAGAAACCAGTCCCATACCTTTTTTCAACCAGAGCTTGCGACCTTCACCGGGCCCGGCTGCGATACCGGCACTTTCCTGGCCGCGATGCTGCAGGGCATAAAGAGAAAAACAGGTTAAGAAGGCCAGGGGCTGGTCTTCTGCATACCCGCCGCAGACACCACATGCCTCCTGCCGCTTGCCGGAATTCAGCAGTTCATAATTCATGACAACCCCCCCTTGAAGGCCTTATTTAACTCATCTATTGCAAGATTGATCAAAATATCCCCGTCAATGCTTATCTTTAAAGCTTCTCCGCCCACCCGGCCCAGCTGCATAATGTTAACACCGCTGTCATTTGCCAGGCTTGCCACCCGGTTTAGGTTACTCGCTGGTAAAGATATTAAAATACACGAAGGTCCTTCACCGAATAACTCCAGGGCCGGTTGAGAAGTCCGGGATAGATCGAGGCAGGCACCGGACCAACCGTTTAAACAGCTTTCGGCTGCAGCAACGGCCAGCCCACCGTCTGAAAGATCGTGGGCTGAAGATATTAACTTATCTTTGATCAACCCCTGTATTAAAGTCTGCACTTTTTTTTCCATTATAAGATCAATTGGCGCCAGTTTTCCACTGACTGTGTTGTAAAAACACTTTAAATATTGACTGCCTCCCAAAGATTTTTTTTGCGGCCCAACCAGGAAGATCAGGTCATCATCCCGGCAAAAACCGGTGCTGCACATTTGATCTGGACTGTCTAAAAGACCGACCGCTCCGACCACGGGGGTAGGATAGATAGCTTCATTTTCCACTTCATTATAAAAGCTGACATTACCGCCGACCACGGGAACCTCCAGGACACGGCAGGCTTCGGCCATTCCTTCTACCGCATTTTTAAACTGCCAGAATATTTCCGGCTTTTCCGGGTTGCCGAAATTTAAACAGTCAGTGATACCAACCGGTTCTGCGCCACTGCAGCTTATATTGCGGGTTGCTTCTGCTACAGCCAGCATTCCCCCCAGGTAAGGATCGAGGTAAGTGTGGCGTCCGTTTCCATCCACGCTCATCGCTAAAGCCCGGCCGGTTTCACGAATCCTTAGTACAGCTGCATCACCACCCGGACCCTGCAATGTACATGTGCGGACCATGTAATCATAACGCTGCCAGACCGATTCTTTTGACCCGACATCCGGAGAGCCAAGCAGGTCCAACAGGGCCTGCTGATAATCTTCAACCGGGGGAAGGGTTAGAGGATCAAAGGAAGCCAGTTTCTGAAAATAAGCCGGTTCCCTGCTCTGCGGTTCATAAGCGGGACACCCGCCGGCAACGCTTTCAGCCGGGACTTCAGCCACTATTTCTCCATGGTGACGGACAATAACTATGCCGTCACCGGTAACCCGGCCTAAAACTGAAAGCTGCAGTTCCCAGTGTCCGAAGACCTCTTCTAAAGCACTCAGCTTTTCCGGTTCAACAATAAAAAGCATTCTTTCCTGTGATTCGGAGGTAAGTATTTCAAAAGATAA
>SKXC01000112.1 GCA_007128625.1 Syntrophomonadaceae bacterium
AGGTTTAAATTTTTTGCTGAAGTTGTAGTGATGCTTGAAGTTACCCGGGTTCCGTTAATGTCAATAATCACCTCGGTTGATATTGGCCCTTCTTTGACACTGGAAACTTTGCCTTTCAACTGGTTTCTGGCTGACAATTTCATTTTTAACCTTCTCCTTTAATGAACTATTGAAGTTAAAAACAAAAAATCGCATTTACCGTTGGGAAATGCGATTTTGCCATAATTGGCTTTTTCGCCCTTCTTTCCGCAACGGGAGGCCCAGCCGTTTCCAGCTGAACCCTATCGTCCATTTTTCATAGCGCTTGTCCTGATGCCTTAGAGAAAATGGATCGAAGGGAGCTTCTATTTATTTTTAACTTATGTGAATTTTATAACAAGCTTAGGGTGGTGTCAAGTAAAAATTTTACTCATAGATTTTGTTGCGGGTCGAACATGTTCGGGGTCGAACATGTTCGGTGCTAATATAATTGACAAAGGCATAAACGCGTGTTAAACTCTGCAATAGATTAAAACCGCACGAGGATGGTCAAAAAGGCCCCGGGTAACTAGGGCTACCTGATTCGGCGAGTCCTTACAGGGGGTTTGTTTATGTACGCTATAATTGAAACAGGCGGAAAGCAGTATCGCGTGGAGGAAGGATCCACCATCCGCGTGGAGAAGCTGCCGGCTGAAAAAGGCGAAGCGGTCACTTTTGATCGGGTTTTATTTTGTAATAACGGAGAAGGGGTAAAGATTGGCACTCCGTACCTGGATAACTGCAAGGTGGAAGGAAAGATCGTAAGAAACGGGCGCGGTCGTAAAATTACGGTTTATAAGTACAAACCGAAGAAAAACTACAGCCGTAAGCAGGGTCACCGCCAGCCTTTCAGCGAAGTTAAGATTGAAAAAATTAACATTTAATTTTTTCACTTTATAAAAGCAGGCATGAAAGAGAGGTGTCATAAATGGCTCATAAAAAAGGAGTAGGCAGTTCTCGCAATGGTCGGGACAGTAATGCCAAGCGTCTGGGTGTAAAACGCTATGGCGGCCAGGTAGTCAAGGCGGGAAGCATTATCATCCGGCAAAGAGGCACCCGTTTCCATCCGGGAATTAATGTTGGTAAAGGCAGTGATGATACGTTGTTTGCCAAGGCTGATGGGCGTGTAGTCTTTGAGCATAATAATCGTGCCAAAAAACAGGTAAGTGTACTGCCGGCAGATAGTACAGTAATCAACTAGTTAAAGCGGTCCGGGTTATAACCCGGACCTTGTTTATTAAAACCGGTGTTTCAATGGTAGTGCTGCAGGTGATTATGGACTGATGTTCATAGATGAGTTGGAGTTATTTGTACAGGGGGGCCGAGGTGGTAACGGAGTAGTTTCCTTCCGCAAGGAAAAGTATGTTTCCAAGGGAGGTCCGGACGGAGGGGACGGAGGAAACGGTGGAAGCGTTTACCTCTGGGCCGATCCTTCGAAGCACAGCTTTTTGGACCTGAGTTATCGCCGCAGCCTTAGAGCATCTGATGGTACGCATGGGCGCAGCAAGAATCAACACGGTGCAAATGGTTCAGATCTTTTGATCCCTGTCCCCCCGGGCACGGTTATTCGTGATGATAAGGGTAATCTACTGGCCGACCTGATTTCACCCGGTCAGAAAGTGCTGATAGCAAAAGGCGGTAAAGGCGGCAAAGGAAATGCCCGTTTTGCCAGTTCCAGGCGGCGCGTTCCCCGACTGGCTGAAAATGGTTTACCGGGTGAAGAGAAGAGAATATACCTGGAATTAAAGCTGATGGCCCAGGTTGGGTTGGTCGGTTTCCCGAATGCTGGAAAATCAACGCTTTTAAGTAGAATCACGGCTGCAAAACCGAAAGTGGATTCCTATCCCTTTACTACCCTTGCTCCCAACTTGGGTATGGTAAAAGTTGGTGATGAGGGTAGTTTTATCGTTGCCGATCTGCCCGGTTTGATCGAAGGCGCTCACCGGGGAGCAGGTTTGGGACATCAATTTTTACGGCATGTTGAAAGAAATCTTCTATTGCTATTTTTAATCGATCTGGCTCCGGATGCTCATCCTGGGACAGTTGAAGCATATAGCCTATTAAAAGATGAACTGGCTGCATACAGTGCAGATCTGGTTAAGTATCCGCTGGTTGTGGCCGGCAATAAGCTTGATTTGCCTGGTTCAAAGGATCAGCTTCAGGTTCTGCGCCGCACTGTTATAGAAGTTGAGGGGGAAGGTGTTCCTGTTTTCGGTATATCTGCTGCGTCCGGTGAAGGCTTGAATGATTTGATTTTCTTTTTATATAATGAAATAAATAAAATAGCAGGAGAAAGAGGCACCATTGAACATGGAGAAGTGATTCGGGTAGAAGAAACTGCCCGGGAGCCTTTAGAAATAGATTTAATAGATGGAGTTTACCAGGTTAGAGGTACAGAAATTGAAAAAATGGCAGCGAAAACTGATTTTGATAGTGAAGAAGCACTGCGCCGTTTCCAAAATTTTGTACGCTTTATAGGCCTCGAAAAAAAATTAAAGAAAATGGGTATTAAAGAAGGCGATACAGTGCGGATAAATCAGGAAGAGTTTTATTATTATGAATAAAAAGGAAAAGGAGCTGCCCCCTTTGTTTTTATCCCGCAGTAACAGTGTTAATGGCAAGTTAAATTTAGGTTTAATGGGCGGCACTTTTGATCCCATCCACATGGGCCACCTGGTAACTGCAGAAGAAGCAAGACAGCAATTCGATCTTGATTATGTAGTTTTTGTACCGTCCGGGATTCCACCCCACAAAGAAAAAGAGAAAATATCATTGCCGGAGCATCGTTTCCTGATGACTTCTCTTGCAGTTATGTCTAACCCCCATTTTTTTGTCTCCCCGTTTGAAATAGATTGCGAAGGGCCAACTTATACTATAGATACTGTCAGGCATTTTTCCTGTGGCGAACGGGAAGGTTCAGAAGTATTTTTTATAACCGGTGCGGATGCTATCCTGGAAATATTCACCTGGAAGGATTATGAGGATCTTTTACGTCTTTGTACTTTTATTGCTGTTTCCAGGCCCGGCTATTCGCTGGATCGTTTCCGGGAAACCCTGGGCAGTGACTGTCCGGAGATGAAACATAAAGTTCACCTGCTGGAAATACCAGCCCTGGCAGTATCTTCAACTTTTATCCGGGAAAGGGTTACCCTGGGTAAAACAATTAAATATTTAACTCCAGAACCGGTTGAACAATATATTAAGAAACACGGATTATATTTGTCTGGTGGTTGATTAAAGGTTTTAATAGCCTGAAAAAAGGTTATAATATAAGCGGAGGTGTTTTGTTAAATGGTTAAAACTTTGTATGTTGGTAACATTCCCTGGAGTACTAAAGAAGACGATTTAAAAGAGTTTTTTTCAGAGTTCGGAGAAGTAATCGAATGCCGCATTATTACGGAAAGGGCGACAGGACGCTCCCGTGGATATGGTTTTGTTGAAGTAAACGAGGAGCAAATGGATGAAATCATGGAGAAAACAAATGGGATCGAACTGGATGGACGCAAACTGGTAGTCAACGAAGCAAAGCCCCGTGAGCAGTAAAACATGAATTATAATTATTCTTTTATCTTTAAAGAATTGAAAGATAGGGTTTTACCAGTCGATAATTGTTTAAATAAGCCGGGTTTCTCCTATGCAATCTGAAAAGTATCAAAGATTAATGCAGGACATACTTGATGATAAGCTGTACCGGCATTCCCTGGGTGTGGCTGAAGCTGCAGCATATTTAGCAGAACAATATGGAGGGGATGTACAAAAAGCTTATTGTTCAGGAATTGTTCACGATTACGGTAAACGTTATACCAGTACCGAGTTGATTAATAAAGCAAAACAGCTGAAACTATCTTTAGATCATATTACCAGGAAAGAATATCGCTTGCTTCATGCCCCGGTCGGTGCCGCTTTGTTAAAGGCCGAACTTAAAATATGCGATCCTGAAATTTTAAGGGCTGTAGCCTGTCACACTACCGGACGAAGCAGGATGAGCCGACTGGAAAAAATTATTTATCTTGCTGATCACATCGAAGCAGGTCGGAATTTCCCGGGGGTGGACAGGATCAGGCAAATCGCCGGTAATAATCTCGATCAGGCACTACTGACAGCTGTTAATCTTACGATTATGTCGGTTTTGGAACGAGGGCTGTTGCTGCATCCGCGTTCGGTTGCTTTTCGAAATTATCTTCTGGCCTCTTTAAGGAAGCAGGAATGCAGGAATTCCGATAAAGAGAAATGATTATCATGTAATATGAGCCTGTATAAAAAGGGAGATGATTGTATTTGACATGGGAACCAGACAGCGGCTCCCGGCATTTAGCTTTAAAGGCTATTAAACTGGCGACAGAAAAAAAAGCGCAGGATATGCGTTTACTGGAAGTCGGTAAGACTACAATTATTGCCGATTATTTTTTAATCGGGACCGGGGCTACAGCAGTGCAGGTTCATGCGATTTGCGATCACCTGACTGAAAATCTGAAAAAAGCCGGTTATCATGCTTCACGGATTGAAGGTTACCGTGAGGGATGGTGGGTTGTTTTAGATTATGGCGGTCTGGTCATACATATATTTCAACCTGAAGCAAGGGATTTTTATGACCTGGACAGGCTATGGTCTGAAGCGCCCCGGGTTAACCTGGAAAATTAAGATAATCACCTCCCATGATTTTAAAATGGAATGATTATATGCAGCAGGTGAATAGACGATGGAACAGGACGTCCTGCAGAAAGCAGTTCTGGATAATGCCTCAGAGGAAATTAGCCCTGCTGGGGAAAAATACTTATCTTTATCACTGGCAGATAGCCGGCAGCTGGCCATGAAAAATGACCTTCCCGGCCGGTTAATTGAACTTGCTGCCCTGGAAATTGAAGTTATCCCCGAGCGTTACCAGCGTAATATTGGTACGCTTGGTTTGGAGGGACAAAAGAAGCTGCTTCAATCCACTGTGGGTGTAATCGGTGCCGGTGGATTAGGCGGTTTTGTTCTGGAACTACTGGCCCGGATCGGCGCAGGCAGAATAATAGTGGTCGACGGGGACTTTTTTTCAGAAAGCAATCTTAACCGTCAAATTTTGGCCACCGAATTATCAGTAGGGCAGTCGAAAGTTGAAGAAGCAGCAAGGCGGGCAGCTGAAATAAACGGATCGGTAGAGATAGAAATTCATCACTGCCGGGGTGACTTAAATAATTTGCCTGAAATATTTTCTAAATGCGACCTGGTAGTTGATTGTCTCGATAATATACCCTCTCGCTTTAATCTGGAAAAAGTTTGCGGTCAGCTGAATATTGTTATGATTCATGGGGCTATTGCCGGATTTATAGGCCAGCTGGCTGTTATCAGGCCCGAACGACCCATGCTTTCAAAGATTTACGGTAAGAAGACAGAAAACGGGCCCTCGCAGGGTATAGAGGTTCAGCTTGGCAATCCGGTTGTTACACCGGCCATGTTGGCTTCATTTCAGGCCTGCGAAGCAATTAAGTACATAGCCGGTTTGGACCACGTTTTAGCAGGGGACAAATTGTTGATTATAGATATGCAATCAGGCAGTTCATACCAGATGGATTTCAGCAGATAAAAAATCAATGCTGCTATTGACAATATTTTAAGCGGTGCATATAATGTTAAATGTACTCGAAGTAACCAATACCTTTTGATGAAGGGAAGCAGTAAGCAGTACTGGTTTTTCAGAGAGCCGGAACCTGGTGAAAACCGGCAGGCAAAACTGCTGAACTCGTCCCGGAGAAGCAGCGGTGAAAATGATTAGTCGCTGCCGTAGAACCGGCGTTAACGGTATAAGTGGGTAATAAACGGGGGGCTGTGGCGCAGTGGGAGCGCGCTTCCTTGGCATGGAAGAGGTCGCGGGTTCAACTCCCGCCAGCTCCACCATTTTTTAACCAACAAGGGTGGTACCGCGGGTATTAATCCGCCCCTTAAGAGGGGCGGATTTTCTATTGGTGCATCCGGCATCAATGTTAAAAAGGGTGGCAGTCCAACAGCCGTCCCTATCTTAATTTATATACGGGGGGAATATCTTTTAATGACAACATACAATGCAACTCAAATTGAAAAAAAATGGCAGAACATTTGGGAAGAGAAGGATTCCTTCAGGTCTGAGATAGACCATTCGAAAACCAAGTACTATGTCCTGGAAATGTTCCCATATCCATCTGGGAATCTGCACATGGGCCATATGCGTGTCTACTCGATTGGTGATGTCCTGGCCCGTTTTTTGCGTATGCGTGACTATAACGTTATTCACCCTATGGGTTGGGATGCCTTTGGTCTTCCTGCCGAAAATGCCGCTATTGAAAACAATGTCAACCCGGCCCATTGGACAGCTAGTAATATTGAAAACATCAAAAATCAGCTAAAACTGCTTGGTTTCAGTTATGACTGGCACCGGGAAGTGAACTCCTCTTCACCTGATTACTACCGCTGGTCGCAGTGGCTTTTTTTGCTGATGTATAAAAGAGGTTTAGCTTATAAAAAGAAGTCAGATGTAAACTGGTGTAATGCCTGTGCCACAGTTTTGGCCAATGAGCAGGTGGAAAAAGGCTTGTGCTGGCGCTGTTCTTCGGTGGTTGAACCCAGGGAGTTGGAACAGTGGTTTTTAAAAATAACCGATTATGCCGAACGACTTCTAAACGATCTCGGACAACTTGAACAGTGGCCGGAACGGGTCAAAGTAATGCAGCAAAACTGGATCGGACGCAGTGAAGGGGCAGAAATCGCTTTTCAGGTCAAAGAGTTCCCCGGCGAAGAAATCCGTACCTTTACTACCCGACCGGATACTCTCTTTGGAGTAACTTACATGGTTTTGGCTCCGGAACACCCCCTGGTCAAGCCTCTTGTTGCCGGCACGGAACAGGAAGAAGAAGTGCTTGATTTTGTTTCCAGGGTAAGGCAGGAAACTGAGATAGAACGAACTTCTGAAGAGGCCCCCAAAATTGGTCTTTTTACCGGTCGCCATGCCGTTAACCCGGTTAACGGAGAAGAGGTGCCCATCCTGGTAGGCAACTATGTGCTGATGGCTTACGGCACCGGGGCGGTTATGGGTGTGCCCGCACATGACCAGAGAGACTTTGAATTTGCCCATAAGTATAACCTGCCGATCCGGGTTGTTATTCAACCCGAGGGTGAAGACTGTACCGGGCAGACTATGCAGGAAGCATATACCGGGGAAGGCTGCATGGTTAACTCCGGTTCTTTCAATGGCTTGAAAAATACTGATGGAATAAATGAAGTAACCGAGCATCTAAAACAGCAGGGCCAGGGTAATTTCCGGGTAACCTACAGGATTAGAGACTGGTTAATTTCTCGTCAGCGCTACTGGGGGGCGCCGATTCCAATTATCTATTGTGAGCAGTGCGGCGTGGTTCCTGTTCCCGAATCGGATTTGCCGGTAGAGCTGCCCCGGGAAGTGGAACTATCCGGTGACCGGGTGCCCAGTTTAGCTCATTATTCTGACTTTGTTAACGTGGATTGCCCCGATTGTGGCGGAAGAGCCTGTCGTGAAACCGATACCATGGATACATTTATCTGTTCTTCCTGGTATTTCTTACGGTTTACCAGTCCAGGCTGCGATCATGCTCCTTTTGAAACCGAAAAAGTTGATTACTGGATGCCGGTAGATCAATATATCGGTGGCATAGAGCATGCCGTGCTTCATTTGCTTTATGCCCGTTTTTTTACCAAGGTCCTTTATGATGCCGAAATGATAAAAGTCAATGAACCTTTCAGGAGGTTGCTGGCCCAGGGCATGGTATATAAGGACGGGGCTAAAATGTCGAAGTCAAAAGGCAATGCTGTCACACCCGATGATATCGTCAAACAATATGGGGCAGATACCGGACGGCTTTTCATCCTTTTCGCTTCTCCTCCGGAAAAGGATCTTGATTGGAATGAGCAGGGTGTAGAAGGCTGCCACCGATTCCTGCGCCGGGTATGGCGGTTGGTTACCGAAGGCAGCGAAGCGTTCATGGTTGGAAAAGACACAGCCGGGCATGGAGAAGATGAAACCAGCCTGCAGCGAAATTTGCATGCTGCAATCAAAAAAGTAAGCAGTGATATTGAAGAGCGTTTTAACTTTAACACGGCCATTAGTGCCATCATGGAACTGGTTAATGCTATTTATGCCTACAGGCAGGCAAAGGAAAAAGAGGGCTGTAACCACAAAGTCTTGCGGGAAACCCTGGAAAAGACTATCATATTGCTGGCTCCCTTTGCTCCTCACCTCGCCGAGGAATCATGGGAAATACTGGGAGGAAAAGACAGTGTTCACAGTCAGCACTGGCCGAGCTTTGATGCAAAGATGCTCGAGGTTGACCGGGTTGAAGTAGTTATCCAGATAAATGGAAAAGTGCGCGGAAGAATCACCGTACCGGCAAATTGTACTGAAGAACAACTGGTTGAGGAAGCGCGCGCAAATGATCGAATCGGCGAAATGCTTAAAGGTAAAGAAATAGTTAAAACAATAACCGTTCCCGGAAAGCTGGTTAATGTTGTAGCTCGCTGAAAATTTTAACTATTAAGAAATGATTATACATTCCGTATTATAAACTTGACATTTAAATATTCAGGCTATATAATATAGTTATAAGCCAGTTGCTAAGTATTAAACCTCGGATTTTCTTTAAATCTCTTTAGTTAATTTGGGTAATCTGGTATAACCGCCAAGGTGGCTGGCTATTCTTTAATCGTTTTTTATAACCTGAAAGGAGGAAATATTATGACTGAAGAAGAAAAAAAAGGCAAAACAGGTGGAAGCGGTGAAGCTGTTTTGAAACCGGATCCATCAAAAGAAGGAGATAGCATCAGGATATCTTCAGATGTAATCGCTGTAATAACAAGTATTATTTCCAGCGATGTGCCAGGTATTGCCGGCATGAGTGGAGGAGTTGTTGGCGGTATTGCTGAAAGACTTGGTCGCCGTGATATGACCAAGGGCATAAAAGTTGAAGTCAATGAAGACAGGGTTTCGATCGATTTAAATGTAATCGTTGAATATGGAAAATCTATCGTTGAGTCTACTGACAAACTGAAGAAAGAAATCCGCACTAATGTGGAAAAAACTACAGGTCTGAAGGTAGATGCCATCAACATTAATGTCCAAGGCATTAGCCTTCCCGAGGAAGAAGGAGAAAAGGCTGGAGATACAGAGAAAAAATAAATGTATTTAAAATTTTTAGCAGGTAATAAAAAACCCGGCACTGTTTATTTGGGTGCCGGGTTTTTTCATGGGCAAAGCAGGGATAACAACTGATAAAGCGAAGTTGTTATAGCTTTGAACTTAATTCCAAGAAACGGAAAAATGGAAGGGGAGCTTAAAATTCGTGAAAGAATAATTTTAGTAACACTTGTCCTGCTTTTAATTACCGGGGCAGCCTGGCGTATGATCCAGGTGAATCAAATCCCCGACCCTGAAATAATTCAGGTGGATAACAGTGCTAACGATCAGCTGCCAACCGAAGAAGTCGAAGAGGAACTGATCATTGTCCATCTGGCCGGTGAGGTAAAAAGCCCTGGAATATATCAACTGCCTGAAGGATCTCGGGTTTATGAATTACTGGAACTCGGTGGGGGGTTTACTGATAACGCCGACCGTGAAACTATAAACCTGGCCCGGCCCCTGCTTGATGGAGAACAAATTTTTGTTTACCTGGTCGGTGAAGGGCCGAAACTATCTGCAGGCAGCAGTTCAAATTTGATCAATATTAATCGTGCTTCCGCATCAGAGTTAACCGCTCTCCCCGGTATTGGGGAAGTACGGGCTGCTCAGATTGTCAATTATCGGGAAAGGCACGGTTTATTTAAAACTAAAGAAGAAATTATGGATGTCAGCGGTATTGGTCAGACCACCTTCGATAATTTTTCTGATATGATTACTGTATATTGAGTTTTTTTGCTGGTAATATTTTCGGTATTTCTATTGATGGCTGATAAGATGGCCTTTGACCAGGTGATTGCTGATGAGAGTTTATGATCTGATTTTAAAGAAGCGCAACGGTTTTGCATTATCTAAAACAGAAATAGAATACCTCGTTACTGGATATGTAGAAGGCTCTATTCCTGATTACCAGATGGCAGCTTTTCTCATGGCTGTTTATTTTCAGGGTATGACCGAGGAAGAAACTCTAATGCTGACCCGGTCTATGATCAGTTCGGGTGATCTTATCTGTTTAGATCAAATCGCAGGTATAAAGGTTGACAAACATAGTACCGGTGGAGTAGGCGATACAACCACTCTGGTATTGGCACCCCTGGTAGCTGCTGCCGGTGTGCCGGTGGCTAAATTGTCAGGACATGGCCTTGGTCATACCGGGGGGACTTTAGATAAACTGGAATCCATACCGGGTTTTCAGACCGACCTTTCGGTTAAAGAACTGGTAGAGGCAGTAAAAAAGATTGGGGTGGCTGTGGCCGGTCAGAGTGCCAGCCTGGTACCGGCGGATAAGAAGCTTTATGCTTTGCGGGATATAACGGCCACTGTTGACAGCATGCCATTAATTGCCAGCAGTATTATGAGCAAAAAGCTGGCTGCCGGTACCGATGCCCTGGTTTTCGATGTAAAGGTTGGCAGTGGCGCTTTTATTAAAGATCAAGATCAGGCTTTCGTGTTGGCCCGGGCCATGGTTAATATTGGTCGAAGCGCAGATCGAAATGTATCAGCTTTAGTTACATCAATGGAGCAGCCTCTGGGCAGGGCTGTCGGTAATGCCCTGGAAGTTGAAGAAGCTATTCTTACTTTACGCGGGGAAGGACCGCCGGACCTCCAGGAGATTTGCCTGGTTTTGGGTGGCTGGATGCTGTACCTGGCTGAAAAGGTTACTGATCCGGAACAAGGTAAAGCTGATTTAAAGAAAATTATTGAAAGCGGTACTGCCCTGGTTAAATTTAAAGAACTGGTTAAAAGTCAGCATGGAAATGAAGAGGTTGCTGATAATTTATCTTTACTCCCCCGGGCAAAAGAACAGGTTGGCTTAAAATCACCTGTTGAAGGATATATCAGCCGAATAAATACAGAATTGATCGGGTCGGCAGCAGTTAGCCTTGGGGCCGGCCGTGAGAAAAAAGAGGCGAAGATTGATCCGGCAGTAGGTATCATGCTGGAAAAGAAAATCGGGGAATACGTCCGGCAGGGTGAACAAATAGCTGTTATCCATACCCGTACAGACACTCCTCCGGCATTGATCGATTCTTTAGGGAAAAGTATAATTTCCGCTTACATTTTTCAGAAAGAGCCGCTCAAAAGTCCGCAGTTAATCTACGGCTGGGTGGATAAAAAGGGAGAGAAATACCTTGTCTGAAGATATGGCCGGTTATATTGATCATACCCTTTTAAAACCGGAGGCAACCAGTGAGGATATAATTAAACTTTGCCGGGAAGCGCGGGAAAACAGGTTTTATTCAGTATGCATTAATTCCTCTTATTTAGAAACGGCAGTTTCGGAACTGAAAGGCAGCAGGGTAAAAATCTGTGTGGTGGTCGGTTTTCCGCTGGGAGCTGCTACTACTGCGGTGAAAGCATTTGAGACTGCCGAAGCGATTGCCGGTGGGGCAGAAGAAATAGATATGGTCCTTCATATCGGGGCTTTGAAAAGTGGAAACGAACAATATGTTATCGATGATATCTCAGCTGTTGTCAGGGCGGCAGCAGGGAAAACCGTCAAAGTGATTATTGAGACCGGTCTGCTTACTGAAGAGGAAAAAGGACTGGCCTGCCGTCTTGTAAAACAGGCAGGGGCTCACTTTGTAAAAAACTCAAGTGGCTTTGGACCCGGTGGCGCTACCATTGCCGATATATTATTGATGCGGGAAGCCGTAGGTCCTGAGCTGGGGGTCAAGGCCTCTGCCGGAGTGCGCACTGTGAAAGATGCCCGGGCCATGATCAAAGCCGGCGCAACCAGGATTGGCACCAGCGCAGGAATAAGGATCATGGAAGAAATGTAAGCCCGGCTAGATGCGAAAATGATTGAAAATAATTTTGACAAGGCAGCTTCAATTAGGCTACAATTACGTACACGATTAGAACAACCGGTTTAGCACCGGTATTTATTTTGTTGGGAGGGGCTCATTTTGCGCAGTCGTTTTTTATGGGTTATTGTTGCCGTTGTTATATTGGTTTCATTATTATTGACCGGAACAAATTTTTACTTAGACTTGCTCTGGTTTATAGACCTGGAGGTGGAACAGGTTTTCTGGACCCAGTATCTAACTGGCTGGGGTTTGCGGATCGGGGGTTTTATCTTTCTCTTTGCGTTTCTATTTATCAACCTGATGTTTACGAAACGCTATATACTTAGTTTTCCTAATCTGGCTTTGCGGGAGCGGCTAATGGCTTCCGGGGCCATGCGTTATTTAACTCCGCGCCGCCTGACTTATTATTTTCTGGGTGCTTCTTTCTTACTGGCTTTCATGTTTTCGGGATATGTTGGGAATAACTGGATGGAAGTACTGCGTTTCTTTAACCAGGTTCCTTTCAATATAAACGACCCGGTTTTTGGAGCAGATCTTTCTTTTTATATTTTCGGACTGCCCTTTTACCGTTTCATCTATGAATTTTTAATGATGGCCCTGGTAATAACTTTGTTGATCATCGCGGCCATATACTTGTTATTAAATCCGCCTTCCCAGGGCAAACAAGGCTGGATGCTACCACCGTCAAGAGGAGTCAGCCACCTGGCGGTTTTACTGGCCATGATTTTCGGCTTAAAAGCCTGGGATTACCGGCTGAGCCAGATGGAACTGGTTTTATCGGAGCGTGGCGTGGTTTACGGTGCCGGGTATACGGACATTAATGCTAATTATACGGTTTTAATGGTTTTAATGGTTCTGGCAGCCATAATTGCCCTGATCTTTCTTGCCAACATATTTTTACGCCGTTTCCGCTTTTTTATTTACGGGATTATGGCTTTAGTCGGGGTTTCGCTCCTGGGCGGCTGGGCCTATCCGGCTGCGATCCAGAGTTTTGTGGTCGAGCCAAGTGAATTCAGCTATGAAGAAGAATACCTGGCCCATAATATAGAGTTTACCCGGGAGGCTTACGGAATCGCTCAATTTGATTCACGTCAGTATGAGGCCGGTCAGGATTTAACCTGGGCCGACCTTAGGGATAATCCTGGCACGATGAAAAATGTGCGGCTCTGGGATTACCGGCCCCTCTTAACGACTTTTAATGAAGTACAGGCGATCAGGCCCTATTACCGTTTTTTGGATGTCGATATCGATCGCTACACAATAAATGGTGAGTACCGGCAGGTTATGCTGTCGGCCCGTGAACTCGATAAAAGCCGGCTTGCCCAGCCGGCTCAGACCTGGATTAACATGCGCCTGCTCTATACCCATGGATACGGGGTGGCAATGAGTCCGGTAAACGAGGTTAGTCCTGAAGGATTGCCTATTTATTTCCTGAGTGATATACCGCCGCAGGGTGATCTCGAATTAGATAATCCATCGATTTATTTTGGTGAACTGACCAATGATTACGTGATCACTAATACCCAAAGACCGGAATTTCATTATGCGACCGCCGAAGACGAAAATGAGTTTACCTATTATGAAGGCGATGCAGGGATACCTTTACATTCCATTTTCCGCAGGGCTTTAATGGCCCTCAGGTTCGGTGAATACAGGATCCTCATTTCCAATGAACTAAGTAATGACAGCAGGCTTTTGTTTGAACGCAATATTCATGAAAGGGTGCGTAAAATCGCCCCATTCCTTCGTTATGACAGCGACCCGTATATAGTTATTAATGACGGACGCTTATTCTGGATCCAGGATGCTTATACTGTAACTGACCGTTACCCTTATTCCGAGCCGTATAACAATATTAATTACATCCGCAATTCTGTCAAGGTAGTGATTGATGCTTACAACGGGGATGTTAAATATTATGTCACCGACCCGGATGATCCGCTGGTTCAGACTTACAGAAATATTTTCCCGGAAATGTTTACCCCAATAGCTGAGATGCCGGAAGGCTTGATGGAAAATATCCGTTATCCGCTGGACCTTTTTGAAATTCAGGCCGAAATGCTTCAGCTTTACCATATTACCAATCCAAACCAGTTTTACAGCCGGGAAGACCTGTGGGCGATCCCTTATGAGCAGGCCTTTGGCCAGGAGCAGTTGATGGAACCGTACTATACGATTCTGCAGCTGCCTGGTTACGAGGAGCCGGAATATGTGCTGATTTTGCCCTTTACTCCTGACCAGCGAAATAACATGATCGCCTGGATGGTAGCCCGCTGCGACCAGCCTAATTACGGTGATGTGGAAATCTTTAATTTTCCCAGGGCACGGGTTATCCTCGGACCGCGGCAGATCGAAAACCGTATTGATCAAAGTACGGAAATATCCGAGCAGTTTACCCTCTGGGGGCAGGTCGGTTCCCGGGTGATCCGGGGCAACCTGTTGGTTTTGCCTATAAACGATGCCCTGCTTTACGTGGAACCGATATTCCTTGAAGCCGAAGCAGGCGGTCTGCCGGAGCTGGCCCGGGTCATAGTTGCCTATGAAGAAATAGTAATCATGGCCGATACCCTTGACCAGGCCCTGATCGGTGTTTTCGGAGAGATCGGCGAACTTCCGGTTGATCTGCCTGTTGACGAGCTCCCGGAAGATTTTGATCCTGATGAGCCAATGCCCGAGGTGGATCTGGATATAGAAGCCGAACTGGCTGATTTAATCCGGCGGGCAAATGAAGCTTATCAAGAAGCCCTGGAATTCCAGCAGGAAGGTGACTGGTCCGGATACGGAGAGAAAATCAAGGAACTGGAAGAAATACTGTCAGAATTGGCTCGATTTATTTCTTAAGAGCTGATCAGGATCCAGTCAAGGGGGAATGCCCATGTCAACAGCCGGGTT
The DNA here is from genome assembly GCA_007128625.1 of Syntrophomonadaceae bacterium. GTDB lineage: Bacteria > Bacillota > Dethiobacteria > DTU022 > DTU022 > B1SED10-74M. The sequence continues at coordinate 14,881 of SKXC01000112.1, forward strand.
TAACATTTATACAGACGGTGCCTGTTCCGGCAATCCCGGACCGGGAGGTTGGGCGGCTGTGATTATACAGGATGATCGGGCGCAGGAAATAAGTGGTTATGAAGAAAAAACTACCAACCAGCGCATGGAACTGAGAGCTGCCGTGGAGGCACTGAGAATGGTTCCTCCCGGCAGCAGGGTCAGGCTGCACAGTGACAGCGCCTACCTGGTCAATTGTTTTAACCAGGGCTGGATGAAAAAATGGCAAAAAAACGGATGGCTGACCAGCAAGCGAGAACCGGTTGAAAACCAGGATCTATGGCGAGAACTGCTTGAACTGATTGAAGCTAACACGGTGGAGTGGATCAAGGTCAAGGGGCACAGCAGTGACCAGTTGAAC
>SKXC01000008.1 GCA_007128625.1 Syntrophomonadaceae bacterium
AACTGGTTGAAGTGTTCAACAAAATCAACAAGCTAATTGTCAATCCGGTGTTTGTGGAAAATCATTGTTTTGGTGGGCAGGTAACCGTTAGCGGTTTATTAACCGGCAGAGATCTCCTTGATGCCCTGGAAGGAAAAAAACTTGGTGATGTAGTATTTATACCTAAAATAATGCTTAATGAAAATAACAGTCTTTTCCTGGACAATATGGATGTGTCGGATCTGGAAAAAACCCTGAAGGTTCCCGTCTGTTCAGCAGGGGGGCCGTTAGAAATGATTAACATGATCTACGAAAAAGCTGATCAGTTGAATGATGTTAAAAAGGGGATAAAATAATTGAGTGAGAATATAATTGCCATAGTTGGACGCCCTAATGTAGGAAAGTCAACCCTTTTTAACCGCCTTACTGCTTCCAGAACTGCAATTGAGGAAAAAATGCCGGGCGTGACCAGGGATCGTTTATATGGGCTTGCTGAATGGCGTGGATGCAGCCTGATTATTATCGATACCGGTGGGATTACTTTTGGCATAGATGACCAGGTGAGTACCCAGGTCCGGTACCAGGTTAACCTGGCTGTAGAAGAAGCCAGTATTATTCTATTTCTTCTTGACGGAAGGGAAGGTCTTACCGCCCTTGATCAAGAAATTGCAGAAATGCTCAGAAAAAGTAAAAAACATGTTATTCCCGTGGTAAATAAGCTGGATACCCTTTCCATGGAAGATGATCGCTATAATTTTTTCAGTTTTGGTTTCGGTGAGCCAATAGCAATTTCAGCATCTCATGGCAGGGGAACAGGCGATTTACTTGATCTTGTTTATGATCAGGTGCCTGGAAACCGGGAAGATAATAAGCAGGAGATGGAAGACCTTGTTAAGGTGGCTGTAATTGGCAGGCCAAATGTAGGCAAATCATCGTTAGTTAATACGCTACTGGGCAAAGAAAGGGTGATTGTCAGTCAATTGCCGGGAACGACCCGAGAAGCGGTAGATACCCATTTTATCTACAAAGGTCAATCCTGCTTGTTAATTGACACCGCCGGTATACGGCGTAAAAGCAGGGTTAAAGATGATGTTGAATATTATAGTGTTGTCCGTTCTTTAAAAGCAGTCCAAAGAGCTGATGTAGCCCTTCTCTTAATTGATGCTGAAAGCGGTATTACTGAACAGGATCAAAAGTTGGCCGGTTATGTCGACCAGACGGGAAGAGGATTGGTTTTGGTCGTGAATAAGTGGGACCTGGTGCGGGGTGAAGAAAATGCCCGTCAACTATTTTTGGAGGACTTGAAGCGTAAGTTTAGTTTTGTTTCATATGCTCCTTATATATTTATTTCCGCACTAAGCGGCTGGAGGTTGGAAAAGTTATTTCCGCTGATCATACAAACCTGGCAGGAACAGCATAAACGTATTCCAACCGCACTATTAAATGAACTGCTGGAAGATATTCTTTCAGTAAATCCACCCCCGACGGTTAAAGGTAAGCGGGTTAAAATATTTTATGCTACTCAACCGGAAATCAAACCGCCGAAATTTATTTTTTTTGTCAATGAACCCGGTTTAATTCATTTTTCTTATCGACGTTACCTGGAAAACCGTTTGCGTGAATCATTTAATTATAGCGGGACCCCCATTGTTGTGAAATTCAAAAAAAGAGAGCGGAGAGGTGATTCATAATGCCTTACCTTATTTTAATTGCAGCTTACCTGCTGGGTTCGCTTCCTTTTGGTTATATCATGATTAAGATAACCAGAAAAACAGATATCAGAAGATACGGAAGCGGAAATATCGGAGCAACTAATGTCTTAAGAGCTTTTGGCTGGCGGGCAGCTTTGCCGGTTTTTATTCTCGATCTGGCCAAGGGACTTATTGCAGTGGTAATGGCGAGAGCAGTCAGCGATTTGCCGACTGTTCATCTTCTGGCCGGTTTTCTGGCCATGTTTGGTCATAGCTTTCCCGTATACCTGAGATTTAAAGGGGGTAAAGCGGTGGCAACCTCTATAGGGGTGCTTACTGTTCTTTCCGGATGGATAACTATCCTGGTTGTTGCGTGCTTCCTTGTTGTTGTTTATATTAGCCGCTACGTGTCACTGGGTTCGATTACTGCAATGTTTATACTGCCGCTGTTGTTCTTGTTATTTGGATATGACCTGCCTTATATTTTGTTCGGAGTTGCCGCTGCTATACTGGTAATAGTTCGGCATCATCAAAACATAAGGCGGCTGCTGAACGGAACAGAATCAAAAATTGGACAGAAAGGCTGATCAGCATTGATTAATAAAGAATTACTTGAACTGTTATTTGAAGCAGCCAGTATTCAACGCTGGAACGACCACATCAGGCCTGAGCACTTCAGCGAACTGGATAAACAAGCGCATAAAATGGTATATGTTTTTGTACTGGCAAAAATTGAAGAAGCCGACCATGAAACGGAGCTTAACTGGCAGCGCTTGATTGAAGGTGGTTTATTCGAATTCTTGCACCGTATTGTTCTGACTGATATTAAGCCTCCGGTTTATTACAAACTGATGGCCGAAAAAGGAGAACAGCTGAATAAATGGGTGATTGAAAATCTGGAAGAAAAAGTACCGGGGTTACGGAGTTCAAAGGTCGATTTGCTCTCAATGATGGAAAAATATTTTATGTTATCGAACAGGGCCAACCTGGAAAAAAGGATCTTACAGGCGGCGCATTACCTGGCCACAAACTGGGAATTTAAGATTATTTACCGGCTGAATGAGGGCCTTTATGGTTTGGAAGAAACAAAAGCAGCTATAGCCAACCAGATTGAAGAACACTATGATTTGGCCGGGGTCCAAAAACTTTCCCTGGGTAAAAAAACCAGCAATTTTTTAGATCTTGTCGGCCAATTACGTTTTCAGCAGCGCTGGGCCCAATCTCCGCGTGTGCCCAGAACATCTGTTATGGGCCACATGTTAATAGTAGCTATGATGAGTTATCTTTGTTCAGTAGAGCTGGAAGCCTGCCCGAAGCGAATTTATAATAATTATTTTGCCGCCTTATTTCATGATCTGCCCGAGGTATTAACCAGGGATATTGTATCACCTGTAAAAAGATCTGTAGCCGGGATCGAAAAAATTATTAAAGCAATTGAGCACAGGCAGCTTGAAGAAAGGATTTTCCCGCTCCTGCCGGTTGAATGGCATGACGAACTTAAGTACTTCACCGAAGATGAATTTACCGGTAAAATAATTGATGATAACCTGGTCAGGCATGTTAGTTCTGAAGAAATCAGCAGCCAGTATAACCTGGATAGATTTTCACCCATGGATGGTGAAATGATTAAGGCCTGTGATCAGCTCGCAGCCTATATTGAAACCTTTCTTTCTATATCACATGGAATTAAATCGTACCACCTGGAAGAAGGAAACAGGCAGCTTTTTGATCTTTACAAAGATCAAGTTGTTGCCGGTATTAATTTTGGCCGTCTGTTTCGCTGCTTTAAAATATAAACAGCAGGTTTTAAAAATAATGCTACAACTACTTAATTTTTCTACGGCCCTGTTTGTAGGCTTGATAATCCGGAATATGTTTAACCACTATAATTGCTGCCAGGATCAGTCCGAAAAATAACCAATCAAATTGCTGGTATTGAAAATATAAGACTACAGGTATGCTCAGGGCAGCGCTTCCAAAAGCAGTATTAATATCTCTAATAATTACAGTTAAGATGATTGCTACTAAAATTACGTACATAATTGTTAGCGGAGAAAGAGCTATAAAAACCCCAAATGTTGTGGCGAGTCCTTTGCCTCCCCTAAATCTTAAAAAAATACTGTAGTTATGGCCAAATATTACCAATAAACCGCTCATAAAGATAATCACAGGATCGCTATTCAGTGCTGAAGCCAGAACTACCGCTAAAGCTCCTTTAGCTATGTCACAGGTAACAGTGAGTAAAGCAGGCAGAAAACCGGCTGCCCTGTAAGTATTAATCCCGCCAACATTTCCCGATCCTACTTTTCGGATGTCAACTTTTTTAAAAAACCTGCCGAACAGGTACGCTGACGGAAAAGAACCAAGCAGGAAGGCAAAAAAAACAGTCAATATGCCGGTCATTTTATCGATTACTCCTTTTAAGCTTCATTTATTCTCCATTTTAATTACGACTCCTGCTTGAAACATGAGTGCCCTAAAGTTTTGGAGTTTTTAACTTGTTGACTTTTTAAAAACCTTGGATTAGAATGAGGTAAGAATTGAATAGTTTAGTTATTATCGGGGCGTGGCGCAGTTTGGTAGCGCGCTTGACTGGGGGTCAAGAGGTCGAAGGTTCAAATCCTTTCGCTCCGACCATTTTTTGTTAAACATTTGTTTGGGGAGGTGCTGCCGGATAAAAAATCAATTTGATTTAGAAAGGAAGGGACGTGCCCGATTTATGAACA
>SKXC01000163.1 GCA_007128625.1 Syntrophomonadaceae bacterium
CCTTCCATGATCAAGTCTGATGTGCGGGGCCGGTATAAATGAGCAAAGCGGGAATAAAGTTCTTTGTGTTCAAGGGCCATTTCAGCTGACACAAGTTTACCATGCCAGAGGGCAATACTTTCTATATCATCTAAAAGGTTTACTTCTTTTATCAAATAGCCTGCTTCACGGAGTAGATCCAGCTGTTTATAAAAAGCGCTTAACCCTTCAGGCGAAGTCTGCTGATCCAAATAATTACCTTTCGGCACCCCCAGGACAGGCTGATAGGTAACACTTATCTCCTGCCAGTTGTGACAAAGTATTTCAGAGGCGAGAATCATTCCGCCCACATCCTGGGTAAAACAGCCCACATGGTCGGCCGAACGTGAAAAATAAAGCAGGCCGTCAGTCACAATCCGGTTGTAACTGGGCTTAAAACCGACAACCCCGCAAAAAGCAGCCGGCCTGTTCACAGAGCCTATGGTCTGGGTGCCCAGGGTCAGGGGGCAAAATCCGGCAGCGACGGCTGCTGCCGACCCACTGCTCGAGCCACCGGGAGTATAACCTGGATTATGGGGGTTTCGTGTCGGACCTGGTTCAAAATAGGCAAATTCGGTGGTAACTGTTTTCCCTGCAATCAGGGCTCCGGCCTGACGGAGGAGCCTGACACAACCTGCTTCGGGTCCGGAAAAATATTCAGGATCAATCCTGGAGTTAGCCCTGGTAGGAAATCCATCCACCCTGAAGATATCCTTTATCCCTACCAGAACCCCGTACAGGGGTGGACGGCTCTTCGGATCCGGATATATGTTCTGTAACGATTCAGCTTCTTTTAACAGCCGTTCCCGTCGACCGGGTTCGGGAAGTACAGCCTGGAGCTCACGGTCAATCTTATCAATACGGTCACATTGCCTGTTAATATAATCTTTTAAATCAATTTTGCCGTCAATTAAATCCCTGGCTGTTTTAGCCAGTGGAGACGCTTGAAGGTACATTATTTATGCCTCCTACTGTTATTTGAAAGCCGTGAGTTCAGAATAGCTGGCAGGCTTGATCTTTCCTGCTTAAAATTGATCAAGTTTTAAGTCCGCTAAAAAAGCTTTCAGACCGGGAGCCAGGTCTTCCCGCCTGAGGGCAAATTCTATGGTGGCTTCCAGGAAACCAAGCCGATCACCTACGTCATAGCGCCTTCCTTCAAAAGTGTAAGCCCAAACCGGCTGCCTGCCTGCCAGGGTATTTAAAGCATCCGTAAGTTGGATTTCGCCGCCCGAACCGGGAGCAGTGTTTTCCAAAATAGAAAAAATGTCAGGATCAATGATATACCGGCCCAGAACAGCCAGGTCAGATTTGGCTTCCTCCCGGGAGGGCTTTTCAGTAAGCCGTTTGACCCTGACTGCCGACCCCGGGTTTTCGTCAGACTCAACAGCTCCATACTTGTGGATATTTTCCCAGCCAACCTGCTGTACCCCTAAAACAGTGTTTCCTTTTTGCGAGTAAACTTCGGCCATCTGTCCAATACAGGGCACCCGGGCATGAATTACATCATCACCAAGCAGCACTGCAAAAGGTTCATTGCCGATAAACTGGCGGGCACAGAGCACAGCATGACCAAGACCAAGAGGCTCTTTCTGACGAATATAAAATATGTTGGCCAAATCACTAATCTGCTGCATGTTTTTAAGATCATCGTTCTTATTCTTTTGCCGGAGAACGAGTTCTAGTTCAATGCTTCGATCAAAATGATCTTCAATGGCCTGCTTGTTACGGCCGGTGATGATCAGGATATCCTCGATTCCTGCAGCAACAGCTTCTTCAATTACATACTGGATTGTCGGTTTATCCACTATCGGAAGCATTTCTTTTGGCAGCGCCTTTGAAACGGGCAAAAACCGGGTCCCCAGGCCCGCTGCCGGTATTACCGCTTTTTTGACTTGCATTATTTAAGACCACCCCCTGATTTTTAGTTTTTATCAATTAATAGTTCTACAAAACCAGGTCGCTTCCTTCCGGCCACAAGACTAAACCAGGGTTCGAACCTGTATTCTTTTAACCAGTGAGGCGTTTTTTTACCGCAAGCCTCGGTCCACTTCACACCGATCACAGGCCCGGTAGATCACCTTTGCATATATAGCCGAACTGCTAAGGATCTATAATTTTGGTAGTTTAATGAAGTTAGAGCACACGAGAAATTACAATCCTGGAAAGCACAATGCAGGGCAGGTTTCGCAGTGATTATCATACTGGGCTGTTCAAAAAAAAGCTGAACTAGTCTTATTCAGCCAGCTGAAAATAGCCCTGAAAGAGATTAAACTGGGCTCAGAAATGATAAAAAATAAATGAGGAAAGCCTGATAAGGATTGTGTTTGCTTTTCCTTAACCAAACAGTAATAATAAGAAGCATTTAACCCGAACTGGTTTCCCAGTGCAGGTCACCGGTTGGTTCCACTTTGACCAGCTCGGGAAACTGGTGCCTGACTTTAGCATCAATTTCAGCGGGGATGATTCGATCAGAAGGTTCCTGAAGTATTTGGGCGGCAATTTCTTCTGCCCTTTTCCAACTATCTTTACTGCCGGCATCAAGCCACCGATGATAAGGCTGGCGGTCACTGGCCCTGGGAGAAAAACTTTCTGTACGCATATACTTGATCGTATGCTCCTCACTAAGGTAATTGCCACCAGGTCCGACTTTAGCAATTATGTCATAGGCCAGGGTATCCTGATTTACTTCAATGCCGCGTAAAGTACGCAGGCAGCTGCCGACAATATCATTATCTATAATATACTGGGCATAAGATACAGTCAGGGCTCCATCTAACATACCAAAGGCTTCATGAATATAGTTCCCTCCGGCCAGGGCAGCCAGCATTGCAGTTGTTGCACTCTCGTGCGCAGCCTGGGCATCAGGCACCTTTGAATCTGTAGTGCCAACTGTCAGGTAACAGGGCAGCCTGTAATAGTGGGCCATCTGGGTAATAGCTGCATTCATTAATCCTGATTCGATACTGCCCATTAAAAACGACATGGTCCGCATATCCATAGTTATCGGTACAGCGCTGTAAAGAACCGGTGCTCCAGGGTTAACAAGCTGGGTCAGCATAACTCCCATCAAGGCCTCCGCATTCTGCTGGACAAGAGTTCCGGCCAGGGTAATCGGTGCTGTTGCTCCTGCTGCAGGCGCGGTTGAAGTGGCCAGCGGCAAACCGTATCGGGCAACTTCCATGATGTATTCAGCGTGTTCTGAGCTGATCTTGAGCGGACTGGTAATGGAGGAAATAAAACCGATAAAAGGTCGGCGCTGCAAATTATCCAGGCCGCCGGCAATGATCGAAGCGATTTTAATCGAATCTTCAAGACCCTGTTTACTAAAAATACCGCCCATTACCGGTTTGCTGGTATTTAGAAAGGCCTGGTACTTAGTATTAATGTCAACCGTATCAATATTAATATCATGAGGATAAAGAGGGTTAATAAAAAAATCCAAAAACTCCAACCGATCAGCAAGGCGGGCAAATTCAGCAACATCATGGATCTCTCCGGGCCGTTTGTTGCGTTCGAGATCCAGGACATAAAGGGCCAGTCCACCGGTACCAAAATTCACTTTTTTGCCGCCAACTACAATATCTTTTCCTTCTTTACGTCCGCAGAAAACAAATTCTGCCGGAGCCTGTTTAATGCAGCGGGAAACCAGCTCCCGGGATACATATACTCTATTTTGATCATGATCAACTTTTGCCCCGTTTTTCTCGAACAGTTCCAGGGCAGGAGGATAATTAATTACAAAACCAATATTCTGTAAAACCTTTATTGATGTTTCATGAACCTGGCTTATTTCTTTTTCTGAAAGAACATTATAATCTCCACCTTCGTAGATGGGTTTTTCCATTTATCTTTCCCTCCAACATGTGGTGGCCTTAACAGCTGTTATTATATGCCTGCCTACTTTTGATTTATTGTATCCCATTTTTGAACCATGGCATTGATCAAATCCGCCCTGGTAATGATACCCTGCAGCTTGTTTTTGTCATCAGTAACCGGAATGCGGTTAATGCCATTTTCATACATTAAACGGCTCACCTGATATAAGGGAGTATCTTCGGTAACCGAAATAACATTAGTCGTCATCAAAGTTTCTACTGTTGTCGAGGCTACCAGTTCAATTACTTCCACTCCCCGGTGGGTAATGTCTACATGTAATACTTCTTTGCCCTTGGTAAAAACCTGGTGTGGATCGCGCAAAGGCTGACCAATAATTTGCCGGGTGTAACGCAAAAAATCTGTTTCTGAAATAATGCCAATTACATAATCCTCATCATCTACCACCGGCATACCACTAAAAGAGTTTTCATCCAAAATTTCTGCTGCCCTTTTCAGTGAAGTGTCTTTTTTTACACTGATTACCGGAGTCGTCATGACCTCTTTTGCCAGCACCGCCATATTAATCCCTCCATTCTTTATTGTCAATACACTTTTTTCACCCAAATATTTGAGAACATATAACTCATTATATTAAAAAGAGCAAGCGCTGTTGTTCCTGCCTGTCCCTTTTCTTTGACCTGGACAAGCCAGTATCATACTTTAGATTATAATATCTTTACCTTGAACCGAATAGAAAAGGTTACTTGACAACTTCAATTATGCCCACCAGGCCATGCCCCAGGCCATGCCCCTGCTGAAGATTCATTTCCAGGCTGCGTATGGCATAACCAAGCTGAGCTTCGATTAAATCGGCCCTGATATCACCGTACAGACCCTTACTGCCTTCCAGGGTTTGTCTCATTACCCGGTAAGCTTTCTCCAGGGGTTTAACATCAGTTGGGGGTGGATATGGCAGAAGTTCTTCATCGCTGTCGTAGTGCTCCATCAAGGTCATTGTATAATCAACCAGTTCGTTCCAACTAGAAGCCAAAAGCTGCAGAGATTTGTTTTGCCAGTCAAATCCTTCACGGGGCCGGTAATCCACTTTCAGATCCGGGAAATAGGTACGCAGTCCACGTTCAAAAAGTGATGACACCATCAAGCGTAAGGGCTGCCCATTATCATTATAGGTGCCTGTTTCAATATGGCGTCCGACAAATAGTGAACGATCAAAAAAGCGTAACACTTTCAACTCTACTCCAGCTTTGCGGGCCGCTCCTTCTAAAACTTTAAAAACCTCGGCAGGGGTCATAAGCCGCAATGGAAATGAAGACAATTCTACTTTGTCCCGGTCTTCTTCTGAATAAAGGTAATTAATGACATAGTCTATGTATGATATTTCTTCCGGATCATGTGTCCACAGGTTTTGCCACTCGTATGAATAACGCCCGATAAAATCAGCCAGGATCAGGCTTCCGTTGTGACCATGGTTACCCATATCGCCAAACAACTTTTCCAGTTCTTCATTAGTACAGTGCGATAAGGTCCCGTAAGAAGTAAAGTAAAGGTCATAAGATTCTTCACCTTCTTCCAGAGGCAAGCCGTCAGAGAAGTCACCTTTACAAAATTCAACATGCTCATAGTCACCAAATAGATTTTCTGCTTCTTTTAGTAAATCAACGCTTAAATCAATGCCCTTATACTGATCCATCATGTCATCCTGGATCAGGCGTGTGTCGAACTGCGAAAGCCTTGCTTGCCTGGCCATTTTGCTCAAGAGCTCATAGCCGTCACCGGTTCCGCAGCCAAGGTCATAAAAACGTAAACCTTCTTTACCACTGCTGCCTGCTTTCGATTTAAGCAATTCTTCCAGGTATGGCCTGAGATAATAAGTAGTAATAAAATCTTCAAAATGGATACGCACATGATCATACTTGCAGCGCAGGCTTGCCACTTGTTCACTGTAGCGACCATGACGTATCGCTTCCTTGTAAGCATTATCAGCATCCATTTTAATTATTCCCTCCTGCTTGTAATAACTTTTCTGCTACCCGTATAGCTTCAAAAGCATCTTTGCCGTAGCCATCAGCGCCAATTTCCCGGGCAAAATCTTCCGAAGTAGGCGCACCACCGATAATTACTTTAACTTTGTCACGTAATCCTTTTTGCTCCAGTTCTTTAACTACATCACCCATGTTGTTCATTGTAGTATTAAGCAGGGCTGAAAGTCCTACCAGCTGCGCATTCTCTTCCTGCACTACTTCGACTATCCGGGCAGCGGTTACATCAATGCCCAGGTCCACGATTGTAAAACCGGCTCCCTTGAGCATGATGCAAACCAGGTTTTTCCCAATATCATGGAGGTCCTTTTCCACCGTGGCCATAACAATCTTACCTTTCCCTTCGCTTTCACCTTTATCACCCAGGTGGGGTTCCATCACTTTCATTCCCGCTTCCACTGCTTCGGCGGCAGTAAGCATATCGGGAATAAAGTACTCTCCCGTTTCATATTTCTCCCCAACCATTTCCATGCCCCGGCTCAAACCTTCAAGCAAAATAGTATTGGTCTCAATTCCTTCATCCAGGGCTTTTTGAACCAGTTCGGCTACTCCGGGTTCTCCTGTATAATCCTCTTCAATTCCTTCGTCATCCTTATTACGACGCCCCTGTAAGACATTTTCAACGATATTCTCAATCAATTTTTCTTTCAATATTAACCCTCCTTAACATCCTCTCTTCTTATTATCAAATAAACCCTTTAGTTTATCGATCCTCTTAGTTTTTAAAACATAATAAAGCCGGTGTATTCGATGAAGAGCACCGTTAGAATATCATTTTGTGTACGGGTTTAAGCGGGATAATAATCCGGGTGTCTTTTCAAAGATATGGCTGCATACATCCTCAGACAGGTACTGCGGTTCTATTTCTTCAAGCTCTTTTCGCTTTTCATTGACCACAAGCAGGGTTTGATCCTGGTCTGCCGCATCACCTTCAAAGGGAAAGCCGGCAAAAATTTGGCCCCGTCGAAGCATTTTCCGGGCATAACGGGCATACATCCGGTAAGGGCTGTCCATAACTTCCCTGATCATCTTTTCAACCCGGTCTTTTTCTTCCGGTTTGATCCCACTTTCCCGCTGCAAAAACTTGGACATGCCGATCATGTGATTGTCGAGAACTGCTTGGTCGGGAGAAAAGGTCATGGTCTTTTCCAGCAGACCAAAGGCATAATGAACCAGGCCCGGCGCAGAAAACGGCACCGCAGTGTAAGTATACATTTTCTCAACAGCCGACTGAATACCGGGAACTTTGGCATCACCAACACCGGCGGTTGAATAACAGGGCACTTTGTAGTAGCGGGCCATTTGAGCACAGGCCATGGTGTAATGACAAAATTCGGGCACTCCGTACATATCATGCAAATCGTCCATACGAGCCCTTACCGGTACGGCGCCATAAATCACCGGCGCCCCGGGGTTAGCCAGCTGGTTGATCACTATCCCGGTTAAAGCTTCAGCATTAACCTGGGCCACCATGCCCATCTCGTCGATGGGTGCCGTCGATCCACCCTGTGGTGAAGTGGAAATAACCACGGGTAAACCAAGCCTGGCAATAGCAATCAGCTTTTCGGCAGTTTCCGCCACAACCTGCAGCGGACTTTTTATGACACTGGTAATAAAAGAAACAACCGGGTTTTTAATCAGTTCTTCCCGACCCCCGGTAATTATTTCAGCCATGCCAACCACTTTTTCAAGCTGATTGAAGTCGGCAACTCCGCCAACAACAGGTTTTGTGATGTTATTCAGGGAAGCAAAAAAGATATTTACATCTTTATTTTCGCTGGTAATATCAGCATCCTGAACATTTACATTGCGAATAAAAAAGTCCAGGTTGTCAAGCTGTTCCGCCAGGTGAGCGGAACGGCAGAGGTAATCAACATTGCCGCGATTTCTCTTAAAAACCGGGAATATTCGTTCATGACCATCCTTTTTAGATGTATATGTTTCCGGCTCAACTTCCAGCCAATAATTTGTTTCTGACCCACTGCCAAAATAAACCCTGGTTCCTTCTGCATCCAGAATAACCTTGTTTTCGGGATCACGGGCTCCGAGGGTTACTACAGATGGAACCGTTTCCAGTGCTTTTTTGACTACTTTTTCAGGAATTTTGACCCACCAGGCATCATGCTCACCCTCCCGGGTAGCTTTAGCGCTTGCCCCGGCTTTTTCCAACAGGGAAACACTTTCTTCGTGGTAACAGAGAATACCCGGGTTTTCCAAAAGACTTAAAGATGTTTGATCAATCAGTTCAACCTGTTCCCGGGTTAAACGTTCATATGGCCTATCTACAACTACTCCTCGCTTACTCAATCTCCCAGCCCGGTTCAAAAACCAGGCTGTTCACCTCCTTTGACAGCTTTAGTATAAGTTGGCCTTAAATAAAAAAACCGTATCAAATCGTTCAGGTCGCGCCTGACAATGATTGTTGTACGGGTATTTTAATAAATGAATTCCGATTTATCCGGCCCGCTAACCGGAGGCGCCTCACCGTCAATACCAGATTAATATTAACTCTTAATTATTAATTATGTCATATTGTCCGTTCTTTCGCAAAAGGCAAAAGAAGCAGAAAAACGAAGGATAAAATTATTATATTGCGTTTCTAGTGTATATCTATAGTAAATCTCCGGTAACAAAGTGCCAGGGTTACACTGGCATCATATAAGCTTGATTTTCTTTTGCCCTGGAGAAACAGATACTTCACTGTAGCATTATACCAGGCATTTGAGGATTAATTGATATTAATTATTTAACACTTTGCTGGCATCATTTAAGATAGCTGCAAACCTGGCTGGTATTTTACCATACGGGAGCGGACCGGTATGTATGTTATAATAATCATTAATTTGGACCAGGTGGGGTTATATTAATGAAATTTATTGGCAGCCGGATCGCAGAAAAAATAACTGATCAACGTGATCTGCTGAACCCAGCGGAAAGACACCGGGTAGGGTTAATCGAAAGCTGGGTAAGTATAGGTGGTAACATTTTACTAACCTTGCTAAAACTTGGGTTCGGTTTGCTTACCAACAGCATCGCTCTCATGGCCGATGCTGTCCACAGTGCTTCTGACATTTTTTCTTCCCTGGTGGTTTTAACAGGTTTTGTTATGGCCAGGAAAAAACCGGACCACAAACACCCGCACGGACACGGGAGAACAGAATACCTGGCCGGACTGGTTATTTCGGTTATTCTTTTGGCAGCCGGTGCAGCTATCATATACAGCTCATACAACCGGCTGGTGGAAGGAGTTATAGCTCGTCCCAGTATCGCGGCTATTGGCGCAGTAGTAATTGCCATTTTAATCAAAGAATTTTTGTTTTATTTCTCAGCAAAGCTGGGAACCCTGATTGATTCCGAAGCTTTAATCGGAGATGCCTGGCATCACCGCACCGATTCTCTTTCTTCCACCCTGGTTCTTATTGCCCTGGCCGGCAGATATTTCGGGATATATAATCTCGATGCCTACTTCGGTTTTGCTATTTCTCTTTTCATTATCTATACGGGGTTTAAAATTGCCCGTAATTCCTACAACCGTCTTCTCGGGACTGCTCCGCCTGCAGGTATGCAGGAAGGGATTATTTCCTGTGCCAGGGAAATCGATGGCGTAATTAATGCTCATAAACTTGAAATACACGATTACGGTTCCTGGAAAGTAGTAACTATGCATATCGAGGTAAGCGGCAAACTGAGCCTGGATAAAGCACACGATATTGTTCACCGGGTGGAAGACCATGTTGGCCATAATTATTACTGTGAAACAATAGTCCACCTTGACCCGGTTGCACATCCGGCCCGCACAGATTAAGACGGGCTTACTTTTAACAAATACCCGCATATGTAATATTGCTCACGAATAGAAGACCAGGACTTTACGGCTGATGCAGAGGAAGCAGCCAAACACCCGGTAATCTAGACAAATTATTATAATATAGTTACGGCCGCTCACGGCAGCCACAAATCAGATCCCTCAGCCACCACCTCCGAAACCAATATTTTGAACAACTCCGTCTTTAACCACCACAGGCACCTTGTTGGCCTTATATTCCTGGCGAGCTTTTTTTAAAGCCTGAGGATCGGAGCTGACATTGTAGAGCTTGTATTCAACACCTTTCTTCTTAAGGACTTCCACCTGTTTTTCGCAGTAGGGGCAACCATCTTTAACATAAACTTCAAGCATGCATATACCTCCGCTTATAAAGATTTTTAATGTGAACCTGTTCTTTTATTATATGAATATCAAACAGGCCGGGCAAGCCCTGATTTTTTTGATCGCATCAAAGCTCAGGTTACTTTCCCGGGAATTAACGTGATCCTTTCCAGATTAATTCTTTCTGCTAACCTTGACTTTAACCCTTTGCTTGATTATAATTCAGCCAGAACAGACTCACACCTGAAACGGGAAAAACGCCCATGGGGAAAGTCGCTTTCCCGTGGGCTATTTTTTTACAGGGAGGAACTTAAAAACAAATGCGCATTGCACTGGCTCAGCTTAATCCTACTATCGGGGCTCTTGAAAAAAACCTGGAAAAAGTTAAAAAGTATTACTACCTTGCCCTGGAAAACAGTGCCGACCTGGTTGTATTTACTGAACTGGCCTTAATTGGTTACCCTCCCAGGGATTTATTGAATTATAAAAGCTTTATCGAACAGGAAAGAGCATTAATAATCAGTGAACTGATGCCCCTGACCGACCAACCCGGAACTCCAATCCTGATCGGCGCCACCCACCGCCAGGGTGACAGGTTATTCAATGCAGCACTGCTGTTAGAAAAAGGAGAGATCAAATCCATACACTTAAAAACCCTGCTCCCCTTTTTCGATGTTTTTGACGAAACCAGGTATTTCAGCCGGTTTACAGACCGGAAAATTGAAATGATCGACAGCCTGCCAGCTGCTATCACTGTCTGTGAAGATATCTGGAATGATCTGGATTATTTCCCTGCCCCGATTTATGATTTAGATCCCCTTGAAGGACTTTTTGATCAGGGGGCCCGCCTCTTAATCAACCTTTCTGCATCGCCCTACCATATGGGCAAACATGCCCTGCGAGAAGATATGCTGCCTTTTTTGGCCAAAAAATATAACACGGCAATTATTTATCTTAATCAACTGGGTGCCAACGATGAACTGATTTTCGACGGATCAAGCCTTGTCTATAATGACCGGGGAGAATTGCTGTACCGTGCCTCTGATGTAGAAGAAGAGCTTATCTTTGTAGAAACGGATAGCTTGTTTCGGCCTGCTGAAATAATATTACCCCCCGACAAAGATGACATCGAAACACTTAACCGTTTGCTGCAGCTTGGTATCAGGGATTATATGATAAAAACCGGTTTTAAAAAAGCTGTCCTGGGCTTGAGCGGAGGAATTGACTCAGCTGTAGTGGCCGCCCTGGCCGCAGAAGCCCTGGGTTCGGAAAACATCCTGGGAGTTATGATGCCTTCTCCCTATTCGTCCGACCACAGCATAACCGATGCCGTGGAACTGGCTGAAAACCTAAGAATCAATCACCGGACAATCAGAATAGACCAGCCTTTAAGTACCTTTACAGAACTGCTTAATGATGGAAAAGGTCCCAGGCAGGATATTGCAGAAGAAAACCTGCAGGCCCGGATCCGGGGCAATATATTGATGCACATCTCTAACCGTGAAGGTTATCTCACCCTTGCAACCGGTAACAAATCTGAGCTGGCCGTAGGCTACTGCACCCTTTACGGGGATATGGCCGGCGGCCTGGCTGTGCTTGCTGATGTCCGCAAAATGATGGTTTATGAATTAGCAGAACACAT
The DNA here is from genome assembly GCA_007128625.1 of Syntrophomonadaceae bacterium. Taxonomy (GTDB): domain Bacteria; phylum Bacillota; class Dethiobacteria; order DTU022; family DTU022; genus B1SED10-74M. The sequence goes on from SKXC01000163.1 coordinate 11,684, forward strand.
AAATACTGTGCATGGCCAGAAAGTTATTCCCCAACGAATAATTACCAAGGCTCCTTCTGCAGAACTGCGGCCGAACCAAAAAGATGAAGATTCCCTGCCTCCTTATAATATCCTCGACTCGATCCTTGAACTGTACCTCGAAAAAAATTTATCGGCGGCCCAAATTATTGCAAAAGGCCACGACGAAAAAACCGTTCAAAAGGTAATCCACATGGTCGATAGTTCTGAATTCAAACGGCGCCAGGCTGCCCCGGGTTTGCGCATTTCACCTAACGCTTTTGGTTCAGGGAGACGCATGCCTGTTGCCCGGGGGTATGAGTAAATATTAATTCAACTTTATGATTTTTAGATTATTAAAATGCTTTTCAAGTGAAGCGAAGATAAATGCAGGGTGGAAAAATGAAAAAAAATACAAAAACCTTAAGTGCTGAAAATAGCTATGATCATTTCGATGTTATAGTTATCGGTGCCGGTCACGCCGGTTGTGAAGCAGCCCTGGCAGCTTCCAGGTTAGGCTGCCGGACCTTACTTTTATCTTTAAACTTGGACATGGTGGCTTTCATGGCCTGTAATCCTTCACTGGGTGGACCGGGTAAAGGACACCTGGTCCGGGAAATAGATGCCCTGGGGGGAGAAATGCCCCGGGTTGCCGATAAAAACCTGCTGCAGGTGCGCCTGCTTAACACCGGTAAAGGTCCGGCAGTTCAGGCCCTGCGAGCGCAAATTGATAAATGGGGCTACCAGCGTACGATGCGCCTTGCCCTGGAAAACGAGCCCGGGTTGACCATTAGAGAAGATATGGCTGAAGAAATCAGGGTCAATAAGGACTCGATTTCGGGAGTAATCGGACGCAGCGGTGCCATTTATCCGGCCAAAACTGTAATAATTTGCAGCGGGGTTTATCTGGCTTCAGAACTGTTTCTCGGCCATATTCATTATACAGCCGCCCCGGGCAGCATTACTCCCTCCTTTAACCTGTCCAGGTCCCTGCAGGATCTTGGCATCACCCTGGATCGCTTTAAAACCGGCACTCCGCCAAGGGTTTACCGGCGCAGTGTTGATTTCTCTGCTTTAATACCTGTTTACGGAGATCCAGAAGCACCTGGTTTTTCAATAACCTGTAAAGGAGCTCCTGCCGAACAGATTCCATGCTGGATGACCCATACAAACCCGGCCACCCATAAAATAATTCGTCAAAACTTTTCCCAGGCTCCCATTTATAGCGGTTTGATCAAGGGAGCAGGCCCCCGTTACTGTCCTTCTATAGAGGATAAAATAGTACGCTTTGCCGATCGAGACCGGCATCCTATCTTCATCGAACCCGAAGGAGCCGATATAGACGAGCTTTACCTGCAGGGCATCTCTACCGGCCTGCCCCCTGATATACAGCAATCATTTTTAAGCACAATAGAGGGGCTTGAAAATGTTGAAATTATGCGCCCTGCTTATGCTATTGAATATGATTATGCCCCGCCTACCCAGCTTAAAAATTCACTTGAAACAAAAAATGTTGAGGGCCTCTTTTTTGCCGGTCAGATCAACGGCACTACCGGTTACGAGGAAGCTGCCGCCCAGGGCCTGATCGCCGGTATTAATGCTGCACAGTATTTGAAAAAAGAAGAACCCCTGATTTTAAAACGCAGCGAGGCTTATATCGGGGTTATGATCGATGATCTGGTTACCCGGGGGGCCCGGGAACCATATCGTATTTTTACTTCCCGTGGTGAATACCGCTTGCTGCTGCGCCAGGATAATGCCGATCTGCGGCTAACTGAAAAAAGCCGATTACTGGGACTGGTGGACGAAGAACGTTACCAGCTTCACCTGGCTAAAAAATTGTTTATCGAAAGTGAACTGGAGCGGTTGGGAAAAATCAGACATAACCCGGGGAGTGATATCGAAGAGTTTTTAATTGAAAACAAATCTTCGTCTCCCAAACAACCTCTCAGCGCTCTTGAACTTATTCGCAGACCGGAAATTAGTTACACTGCTTACCTGAGGTGGGAAAACAGATCTGTGCCAGACCTACCCCGGGGCACTGTTGACGAATTGGAAAACCAGATTAAATATGCCGGCTACATTGCCAAACAGGGGATAATGGTAGAAAAAACTGCTCGTCTGCATGATAAACCAATCCCTGAAAATTTCGATTACCGGAAGGCAAAAAATATATCAAGAGAAGCTCGCCAAAAACTGGAAATGATTCGTCCTTCAACTATTGGCCAGGCCAGCCGTATGGAAGGGGTAACTCCTGCAGATTTATCAGTTCTAATTCTGTACCTGGAGCGTCCGGAAATTCTTGAGGGCCCTGTAAAAAATGGTTCCAAGACAATCAATAATGAGGAAAACGGAATTGAATAATTTTATTCAACCAAACCGACCCGGATGGTATTACCGTCTAAACAGTTTTTTCCGTCACAAATTCGGTGAACCAGTGTACAAGATTCCGCTTGATGCAGGCTTTTCATGCCCAAACCGTGACGGCACAATTGATAATTCAGGCTGCAGTTATTGCTATGTGCCATCTTTTGCCCCTTTCAGCAAAAACAACAATGCTGCTTCAGGCACTGCTTCGATTTCTGATCAAATAAAGAGGGGAAAAAAGAAAAAAGCAGAGGCAAAATACCTGGCCTATTTTCAGTCTTATACCAATACTTATGCCCCCCTGAAACAGCTGCAGGTCCTTTATGATGAAGCGCTTAATGAACCGGCAGTAATCGGCCTGAGCATAGCCACCCGCCCGGACTGTGTAACAGAAGAAATACTCAATTTGCTGGAGATATATGCCTGCAGGTGTCATCTCTGGATCGAATATGGCCTGCAGTCAGCACATGATCGGACTCTTAAACAAATTAACCGGGGCCATAAGGTGTCAAGCTTTGAAAAAGCGATAAAAATAACCCACGGCCGGGGCATCTTCATCTGTGCTCACATCATACTCGGCCTGCCGGGAGAAACCCCGGATATGATGCTGGAAACAATTAATTTTCTTAACAACCTGGGCATTGACGGAATAAAGTTTCATCACCTGCAGGTAATTAAACATACCCCCCTGGCCGAGCAGTACAAACTGGGAAACTTTCCTGTATACAACAAAGAAGAAGATTACATACCCGTACTCTGTGACTGCCTGGAAAGGCTTGCTCCTCACATCGTTATTCACCGCCTGGCCAGCCAGACCGTTTCCAAAGAACTTTTAATCGCCCCGCATTGGACTAAAAGCGGAGGACAAATTGCCTCGGAAGTGGAAAATGAACTAAAAAAACGGGGCACATACCAGGGAGCATACCTGGATAAAAACATCAGTCTTAAATGAGGGGCAGAATAAGTTTTTGTTAAATAAGTTTTTTTAAAGATGATAATTTATTAATCATAATGCTCAGGATAAACGATTTCGCTCTATGGCAATATTGATCAATTGGGCCATCTTGTTCTGAGGCGGAGTATATGTTGTTTCCCGCTGGACCATCTTTAATGCACCTTCCTGGCAAGCTGCAGCACAAACCCCGCAGCCGATGCATAAGTCCCG
>SKXC01000087.1 GCA_007128625.1 Syntrophomonadaceae bacterium
GCTTTTAGCTTTTCAACTTCTGCTTTCCATTCTTTAATTTGTGCTTCTAATTTTTCTTGATATTCCTTTTTATCCATCATTTTCACCTCCCCTTGATTGGCAAAGCTTATATGCATTAGCACGATACAAGCTAAAGCTTAATCTACCAATCAACTATACTTGGTTTTTTGGTGTATTTATATTTTAACATGTTTTAAAGGCAGTGGCAAACAGGTGTCACCTAATTTATGGTTATTGTAGGTTACGAAGAGGAAACTATGGTAAGGGTATAGAACAAATACATTATTCATAAGCATGGTTTTCTCTTTGCCGGGCTATAAAAATTTAGGAAAGAATAATTTGAGTAATATAACTGCCGGGCTTGGTTATAATTATAATTGGATGCCCGGCCCAGTCGGTGCTTTTTTTAAAGGATGTTTTCGATCGTTTTTTCATCTAACTCAAAAAAGATCTCGACCAGCCTGGGATCAAATTGGGTGCCGGCACAGCGTTTAAATTCAGATGCAATTGCTTCGGGTGTCATCGCTTTTTTGTAAGGCCGGCCGTTTTTCATTGTTTCATAAGCATCGGCCACAGCAGCAATCCTGGCCAGTAAGGGTATAGCTTCTCCTTTTAGCCCCTGCGGGTAGCCGCTGCCATCCCAGTGCTCGTGGTGAGCGAGGATATCTTCGGCCACGTGGGCAAATTCCTCGGCAGCCCGGGCAATCCGGTAGCCAGTTTCACTGTGCTTTTCCATGATCTCCCATTCTTCTTCTGTTAAAGCGCTTTTTTTGAAGAGCATTTCTTCAGGTATGTTGATCTTGCCGATATCGTGCAGGTTGATTAGCAGGCTTAAACGGTGCAGTTCAGAGTCTGGCAGACCGATTTTCTCACCAATTTTTAAGGCAATATTCTCCATGTTTCGGGTATGGGTTTCGGTTTCAAAGCTTTTTTCAGCAAGGGTTTTACGCAAAGCAGTTAAGACGGTGTTTTTGCCGCTGCGGCTCTCGGTGAGCTTGACCCTGTTCATGTCATCTTCGGCCTCCCTGATCACTTCAGACATGTTTTGCTCAGTCCTTTTTTTAACTGCTATGCCGACAGAGATGCTTACAGGCACATCTTTGATCTGTTCTTTGCTGAAAGCCTGGGCAATTCTGTTAGAAAGGGCTAAAGCCCCTTTTTCCGGGGTCAGTGGCAGGCAAATTAAAAATTCGTCAGCACCGAAGCGCGCAATGATATCATCTTCCCGGATGGCCTCTTTCAGGATTGATGCTGTCTTTTTTAACATTTGGTCTCCGGTGTTGTAACCGAAAGTATCATTGATCATCTTCAGTCCGTTTAAGTCAGCCATGATGATGCTGGTCGGAAGCTGCCCCTCCTCATCAAGCCTTTTCATTTCTTTTTCCAGGTAGTGGCGGTTATAAAGGCCGGTCAGCTGATCGTGGAAACTCATATATTTTAACTCAGTCTCATGAGTTTTTCTTTCAGTAATGTCTCGAACGATGGTAACCACTTCGGCTGTGCCAATCGGCGCCAGGCGGGCTTCGAAGTAATGTGTTGAATCATTCACCTGATAGGAGTATTCGAGAACCTGTACTGTGCCCTTTGCCAGGGCTTTTTCGATTCCTGCCATAAAATTTTCAGCCATATCCTCGGGCAGTACTTCATTGATTCTTTTGCCGAGCAGGGCGTTCTGCCGGTATAGACTGCGGACCCGGAAAGGGAGCATTGACTCGTCTTTAACAACAACATCGAGATAAACCCCTTCCCGGGAACAACGGAAAAGTAGGTCCGGGATTGCCTCGATCAGAGCCCGGCTGCTTTCCTCGCTATCCTCAAGGGCTTTTTCAGCCTGCTTGCGTTCGGTGACATCCTCCATTGTACAGTCGAAGTAGGCCGCATTACCTTGGTCGTCATAGACAACCGCAGCTGTAACTAAACCCCAGATTGGGCTCCCATCTCTGTGTTTAAGCGCCAGCTCAACACCTTTCATACTGCCTTGTGCCAGTAAATTTTTAGAAAATTCCGAGCGTTCAGATCGATCCTGGTACAGATCAGCTTCTTTAACCCGGGTCAGTTCATCTTTGGATTTTATGCCAAACAAATTCAGAAAGGTGTTGTTGGCTATCAAAAATTGGCCTTCGGGACCGGGTGTGCTGCGGTAGATGCCAATGGGGATGTTTTCGGTCAGTGTTCGGTGTTGTTCTTCGCTCAAATGCAGGGTTTCCATTAACTGCTCACGATCGGCAGCAATAAATAACTGGGCGACCATCGAGGCAACAGTTGATGCGAAAGCTTCTTCGTCGGCGTGCCATTTTCTATGTGCTCCGATATGCTCGATGCATACAACTCCTTTCAGTTTCCCGTCGATGATTATACCCGCATCTAGCATTGAGGTAATCCCCAGTGGTTTCAAGTAGCCTTCAGTCAGATCCCTTGTCCGCGGGTCTTGCTGGGCATTCTCTGCATAGATTCTGCTTTCTTTGAGAATCGCCGCAAAATAGCGGTGGAGATCCTTTACTTGAAGAACATCACCGCTGCTGTGCCTGCCCGGCTTAGCTTCATACAGGGAGAGGCATTCCAGCTGGTCGCCGTTTTCATCAAGAATCCAGATACTGGAACGCTCGACAACTATAGCATCAGATATTGCTTTGGTAAATTTTTTTAGCGTAGAAGAAATATCTCCCTCTGCATCGATGTTGTCAAAAAAAAGTTCGGAAATAGCTACCCTTTGGCGTATTGCCCTTTGTTCGCTTTGCCGCAGCTCATCCTCGGCTTGTTTTTGTTCGGTGATGTCGCGAACAACGGCCAGGGCTTTGTCTTCGCCACATGGTACCAGTCGGCTTTCAAAGGTTTTAAGCTCCTTGTCCATATCAAGCCGGTACTCATATCTATGCATCTTTCCCGTTTCGAAAACTAACTTCAGATGCTTTTGGGTCAGTTGAGCAAGCTCAGGAAGCAAAACCTTAACAACTCTTTTGTCAAGGAAAGTTTCCGGTTTAAGCAAAAGAGCATTTTGATCGTTTGACTTGTGATTGACAAAGGCCTCTCTTTTGTCAAAAAGAAACATCATATCCGGAATGGCATTAAGTATAGCGCTTTTTCGCGCTTCACTTTCACGTAAGGTATTTTCGACCTGTTTTCGCTCGGTAATATTACGAAACATTTCCCGGGTATTTAAAAATCGTCCCTCTTCATCTAGCCTGACATTGACATTGCCCTCGACCGTGATCGGGTTACCATTCTTTGTTACAAAAATCACCTCAATATTACCAGGAGCTTTACCGTCAAGAACTTCTTGAAAAACAGCCATATAATGATCCAAAGAATCAGGGTGAATAACATCCCACAGGGTTAGATTGTTGAGCTCTTCCATACTGTAACCAAGCGTAGAAAGCCAGGCCTCGTTAACAAATGCAAATTTACCGTTATTGACAACACATTGAATCATATCGCTGGCATTCTTAACTAGATCACGGTAATTTTCTTCACTTCCCAACAGGGCATGCCATGTCTTCTTTTCCTCAGCCATGTCATGGAAAATAGCGGCAAAACATCCTGGTTCGTCGCTGTAGGCTCTCACGTTATACCAGCGTCCAAGCTGCTCCAAAAAGCATTTAAAACGGGTCGGTTTGCCAGTCAAAGCTACCTGGCCGTAAACAGAGATCCAGTCGAACTCGCTTTTTTCAATGCCGGGTAAAACCCTGGTAACCTTTCTGCCGATAACATTTTCCCGCTTTAGCCCGGTCATCGTTTCAAAGGCGGTGTTTACTTCCAGGAAAATATAGTCCACCGGGATCCCCCACTCATCTATAACTATCTGGTGGTAGGCGAAGGCGTCAGGCAGGTTTTCAAGCAAGTGTTGATACTTTTGCATGTTCAGCTTCATGGCTATCAACTCCCATGTACAACTATATTTATTTAAGTTTAAATATGCTTACTGATGTGATAGACTTATACTACCTTTTTTCTGAATATTATGCAAGTACATTACAGGGGAAATTCTTAATTAAATGATGAAAATGAATGATTTATGAACGAATATCGCATCCGGCACTAAAAATGTGTCTAAACAACCTTCAATTTACAGGTTTGCTGTTCAAAAAGAGGGAGACAAGTTATTTTACCAGTAGAACTGGAATTTCATATCATTTAGATATGGCTGCCCGGGTTATCCGGGTTGATGCACTGGTTATATTATATTAAACTTAGCTTAATCAAGTTTAATGCTGGCTTGTCATGAGTAATAAGAACAACAATATTAATAGGATTCTTTGTTCATCCTATAATATATAACATTATGTTTTTTGCTTTTCTTAAACATATTTTTGTCTTTCCGGATGAAAGCAATACCTGTTTTATCTTGCTTAAGGAGGTTAAAATGAAGAGAAAGCAAAAAGAGGTAGGGCTTTATGCTATAGCTTTGATGGCGGCATTAATTGCCAGTATCTATATAAGCCCGATCTGGGGCGGGGCAGTATTATTCTGGCTTGGGCTGGCTGCAGCTGTGTTCTTTGTTTTTGCAATGCTCGGTGCGGCTTTCGGCCATAAAATTGATCGATAGGTTTATGTAGTAATAGCAATGGTAAGAATCCCGGGAGCCGAAGGGTTTTGTAAACCGATGGGATCAACTGTTAGTTGATCTTTTTTCCTATTTCTTATGCCTGTATAATGCTTGAATAGCCGGTTAATCTTAATATTTGCCGGATACTTTGATAAGTTCTTGCTGACAAAGGTATAGTCCAGTGTTTTTAAAATAATCCGAGGTGGATTTATGGGGCAATGTGCTCGTTGTGGTGTAAAAACCGGCATATTAAGCGGTTCAAAAAATTTATTGGGCAATGAGTATTGCAGTTACTGTTATACAGAAGAAAAATTGTATTACAGTGAAAATTTACTGGCTGTTTTACAAGAAAAATATGACGTGCCTCCTGATAGTGGAGAAGTTTTTTATCAATACGGTTTTTTTAGAATACCCAGCTCCTCTTACCATATCTGGGTTAAAGACAAGAATTTTTGCTTTTTCCCCTCCACACCGAAAAAAAAAGAGGAAGACTATGTTTTCATTTACTTTGCTGTAAGTGATATTGAATACTACGTTATCGAGGGGGAAACTACCGGCGAAACGGCAATCCCGGATGTCCATAAATCGTCAAACGTTGGATTGGAAAATGAAGTTGCAGCAAATATGAAGCCCGAAACAGGAGGGGTCGGCAGAAAAGATAGAATTATTAATGCTCAGAATCCTAAAACAGCAGAAGATGATCAGCGTAAAACAAATCTGCATATTCTCTTGGACGGGATTAAGCGAAACATGTATTTTAGATACGAGGACTATGGAGAATTTTATAAAATAATTCCGGATAAAGCATATTGTAACGTTAAAAATAGTTAACCCCGAATCAAATCTATATTTTTATTACCAGGAAGTTCTTAAATCATAGCAGTTGGTTTTTAAAATAACTCTTTCCTAACACAGTCTAAATTTGCGTTCGCGGGATCGCCAAATAATTATCGATAACTGTAACGTGTATCTATCATAAGTTACATTATTATGATATCTTATATTAATATCGATTATAAATTGAAAGTTATATTCGAGTTACTTTGTAATAAATCTGCCCGTGGGGTGCATTGACGTGCAAATTTAACATATGTTATAATTTATGAGCTATCAATCAACTAATAAATTAGGCTCAAACAGGATCTACTCCAAACATTTTACCCGCCAATGATGTAGTAAAAGCAGTTATAATAAACACCAAGTCAAGTGTTGGTCCTAAATAACAATAACAGTCAGGCATTCCCTCATCATGAATATCTGGCCCAACTAAAATGCTGCAAGTCTAAATAACTTAAAAGTTTAATTTGTGTTCTGTAAAGAACTAATATAAGATTATGTGTCGCTTAAGCAAGGCGATGCATTATTATATTTGGCTTAAAGATGGATTGAATTAAACTGAAGGGTTGGGGGAAACAGTGTCTAACCCGAATTCTAACAAACAAATAGATAAGAAAACTGCCATAAAACCTTTTCTGGATTTTACTATATTTTTATCCATACTGATAAAGAATATCGGGATGTATCCCCCGGGACATGTAACTATCACTCGCAGCAGTGAGCGCCTCTTTGAGCTCATGCAAGAGATTTTTAACCATACTCCAAGGATCACGCTTATCGCTATGAAAAACAGCCTGTTAATAAACGGGAACATTCTTGAAACAAATAAACCTCAAGTTCAAAATTTTGCTCTTTTTCTAAGCCGGCGGGGGATAGCATCCCTGAAAATATTAAGTGGCCTCAGCAGTGAAGAGCTTTATCACTTCACGCAGCTGGTGCTTGCAATCCCATCAAACAGCCAAATACATCAGCACAAGGACATACAGGAAAAAATTAAGTCATTTTCTAATATTCATGTTCGGGAAATTGATCTAAGCGCTATGAAATCTACAGATGAAGATTCCATAAAGAAATCAGAATCTACCAGGGAATCAACAATGATCTGGCAAAAGCTCATGCTCGGCTGTCTTCCCGAAGAACAACTGCCCGATAAAGATTCTGCTTTATCGGATGCTGTAGATAGTAACACCACTGGTTCTTTTAGCCGTTTTCTTAAGACCTATAATGTGCCGGTTGAGCGTCTGGCAAAAAGCTATGAAGAGGTTTTACGGGCCAGTATCCACCCTCCTGCAGAAAATCCCGGTCAGCTTGCCGGAAAACAGGAATTTTTTAAGTCCCTGTATGACACTCTCCCCGAGCTATCCCCTGATTTGATGGACCAAATATTATCAACAACTTTTGATAGTATTAACGGCATTACTGATGAGGATTCCCTTGCTGAAATCCTCTGCTGCATACCTGTCGATATGATTATTGCTATTCTGGAAAAAGCCAAAAGCAACAGACGAGAATTGTCACCACCGCTTATAAAAATGTTAAGTACCCTGACCAGGCCCCAGGAGCATCCGCCCGGCATTATAGACACACCGACGCAGCGTACCAACCTAACCTGGGATCATATTCAGGATTTTTTCAGCAAAGATTGGTACCAGAAATATATTGCCCAGGATTATGCAGAAGAATTGATGATGACATCTTCTGCAGCAGCAAGCAGCAATTATGAAAGACCTGTTTCTTTCCCAACTGATGAATATATGAAAATGCTTCAGGATGAGACCATAAACAGTAATGTTGTCTCCGCATTGCTGGCCCTGATGCAGGGAGATCTTAATGAACAGGTATACCGGGACTATGCCGGAAATATTTCTGAGATGGTCCCGGGCTTATTGCATTCAGGCGATTATGGGTTGCTTGGCACTGTTTATACCACTCTTAAAAATCATGAATTGCGTAAAGAGAACCAGGATATTAGAAATGCTGCAGCTAATGCTTTGAAAGCATTTTCAGAAGAAAACTACAGTAACCTGCTTGCTGAAATTTTTTCCAAGCAGACAGGCAGTCAGAACAATGACCTTGAAAAACTGGTTATGCTTAGTGGATCAAAAAACATTTCGTGGCTGATAAATCTATACCTGGAGCAAATAGAGCAGGCAAGAAACCTGCAGATCTTTAACCTGCTCTGCCATTTTGGGCAACTTACTGCCCGGGAAGCTCTAAAAAAATTACCAGGTGAAAGTACTAATCATACAATCGCACTTTTGAAACTGATTCAGGCCTGTGCTGATGGTGTTGCTATCCCGCAAATTCGCATGCTGCTTAACAACAGAAATGTGGAAGTACGCACGGAAGCGATAAAAGCACTCCTGAAAGCCGAAGATCCTACTGCTATAACAGCACTGCAGAAAATGCTATATTCAAAAGATAGGAAAATGATAAACAAGGCCCTTGAAATCATTCAGGATTACGAAGTTAAGGAACTGGCCCCTGAACTGGTAGCAATGGTGAAAACTATCTATATAGCCGGAACTACTTTAGATTTCAATAAGATCATACTTTTTGCTCTCGGTAACCTTGGTGATGTAACCGTAATGCCAGCACTGGAAAAAATAGCCTTTACAGGATTTTCTTTCACTCCGAAGAATTTGCGGCGAACGAAAGAGTTTCTATACAAAACTCTTCCGGGATATCCCCGATCAGCAGTCCAGAGACTGATTATGGAGGGCCTAAATTCACGAAATAAAAATATAAGCAGTATATGTAATAAAATGGCTGCCTCATCTTAGGTTGTGTCGATAAAAAGAACTGCCAGTTCTGCAAATATTAATCATGACAGGGTGCTTTGGATGCAAAGTGTTGAAAGTAAAGAAATAACAAAAATTATCATGGAATTCGTTGCTACAATTACCAGCTTGAAAATATACCCTCAGGCTCATCCCCAGGTGATTTTTCTTATTGACCGGCTTTTCGATAGCATTTCAAGGGTTTTTAATGCTGTTCCAGAGTTTACCCTGTTTATTGTAGGCGATAATATCGTCGCTTATGGCAAACCCCTGCTTAATACAGGGCCAGCAGGACAAACTTTTGTGGATATTCTTAATAAGAAAGGTGTCGAGCGAATAACTTTGCTTCCCGGCCTCCCAAAATCGCAATTGATTCATTTCGTAAACGACCTGGCTGACGGTAAACTGGAAAGTATACCGTCAAGAAGTCACATTAAGCTGGGTAAAATAGTTTTTGATGGATTACTGGAAAAAAGGAATGGTTCTGCCGATGAGTTTACAGAAATTCTATTCTTTCAATATATGGCAGCACAGGAACTACAAGCACTTTACAGTGGAATACAGAAAAATGAAAGCCTTGATTCGATCAGGGCAAAAAAACTTGTTGTTGAGTTTATCAGGATATTTAAAAAATTTATGGACCCGCTTAAACTGCTTGCATCGATTAAATCCGATGATGAATATACCTATGTGCATGTTACGAATGTAGCGCTGCTTACCGTGAGCTTTGCCGATTTTTTGGGTTTTTACGGAAAGACATTGGAAGATATCGGGGTTTCCGCACTCCTTCATGATGTGGGCAAAATGGTTATTCCTGATGAAATACTTAACAAACCCGGGCCATTAACTTCTTATGAGCGCGCCATTATGGAGACTCATACCATTAGAGGGGCACAATATATTGGACAGCAGAAAAATGTTCCGAATCTGACCATTCTTACAGCTTTGGAGCACCACATAAAATTTAATGGTACGGGTTATCCAAAAATCAAGAAATACTGGCAGCCTAACATTATCAGCCAGATGATCATTGTTGCTGATATTTATGATGCATTGCGCAGTAAAAGGCCATACAGCGAACCTATGAGCCAGAATAAAGCAATTGATATAATTCGGAAAGACAGCGGATCAATCTTCAACCCTACCCTTGTTGAAAACTTTTTTGGGATGCTCGGGGTATGATTTCCTGTTTTTCGTTTGGTAACCTTATTCAGCAGAAAGATTAATAGCTGTGACATCATTCTTGCCTGCTATTTCTTTTTCGTACTTACCCGATCACAATAATTCTTTAAATGCAGATCCAAAAATACTTCACATATTGGGGTGAACTGATCATCCTGACATCACTATTTGTAACCATCCATATTGCCTCCTGTTAATAAGTTTGGGTTCAACGGTATTCAGGATTAGGGTGATCAAAACGGCAGCCGGCAGCCCATTTGCTTCTCTGGTTGCCGTGGGCCGGAATGCCTCCCTGATCTTTGAACATTCTGGCCAGGTGCAGCAAATTCCAGGTCATAAAAGTTGTGTTGCGATTGGTGAAGTCATTATCCGGCCCGCCTGAATCAGGATCCAGGTAGGACGGCCCCGGCCCGATCGGACCCAGCCAGCCTGCATCAGCCTGGGGTGGAATCACATAGCCGAGATGCTGCAACGAATAGAGAATACCCATTCCGCAATGTTTGACCCCGTCTTCGTTTCCAGTTACCAGGCATCCGCCTACACGACCGTAAAAAACGTATTGGCCTTCATCGTTGATATCACCGGAATGACCGTACAGCCTCTCAATTATCTTTTGGCAAACCGAGGTTTTTTCTCCGAGCCATATTGCTGTCCCTAAAACTAAAATGTCTGCGTCCAGTACTTTTTTATATATTTGTGGCCAATCATCTTTGTTCCAGCCATGCTCTGTCATATCGGCATAAACCCCGCAGGCGATATCATGGTCAACAGCCCGGATTACCTCCACGGTTACATTGTTTTTTCCCATGATGGCCTGTGAAACCCTGATCAAACCTTCGGTGTGCGATAGTTCCGGGCTTTTTTTCAGGGTGCAGTTGATAAAAAGCGCTTTTAGATCAGAAAAATCCCATCTGCTGGTTTTACACAAATCTTCCTGCATCTGGTTAAGGATATTATCTGTCATCAATATACTCCTTTCATTTGTAATTATTTATCATACTTAACCTATCATAATTATAGTATTTAGTAAAGACTTCCATTACTATTTTTGACCTTTTACTTAAAAAATAGCTTTTACCCTGAATCTTTTTTACGCCAGGTTATGAGAGAGTGTCAATAAATTGTTGCAGCGTTTCCGGGCTGTCGACTAAAGGGGAAGTAGTCAATAGAGCACTATATGAATATGTACAAAATAGAACCCGCAGGGATTTAAAGGAATTAAAGGGCAAAATTCGGTTTGCTGAAGAATATGATTATAAACTGCACAGAGAGGGTTCCCAGGATGATACTTGTTGATACATCGGTTATAATAAAATTCTTGAAGGGGCAGGAAAGTAAAAAAGTTATACTGCTGCAAGAAATTTTGGAGCAAAACTGGCCATATGGTATTTCTGCCTTTACGTACCTGGAAGTGCTTCAGGGCGCCAGGGATGAAACCGAGTGGATAACTTTGCATGATTACCTCTCCACCCAAACAATATACTACCTTGAATCCTCAGTAGGGATCTATGAAAAAGGAGCCAGGCTCTTTTTTGATTTAAGGGGTAAAGGAATTATCCCTCGCAGCACAGTAGATCTTTTAATAGTGCTGACGGCGCTGGAACACGGCCTTGCCTTACTGCATGATGACCGGGATTTTGATATGATCGCCGGTCATGTCCCTGGTCTGCGAATTTTGGAACAGGTTCAGTAAGAATATTTATTCTCAAAAATATTCTTGTCAAAGATGCTTTTGTGTTACAATTAGTTGCGGAAATAGAGTGCCTGCATTAAAAAAGTATGATCATGATTTGAGGGATGAAAGAATGGAAAAAAGGGTAAACCTGCGCGAGGTAACACTTGATAATGTCAGGGAGATAATCATTTTAAGCGATACCCTTAGCGAGTCTCAGAAAAATTGTGTAGCACCCAATGCTGTTTCTGTGGCCCAGGGCAGCTTACATGGCTCTGCCTGGTACAGGGCTATATACCTGGATCAGACCCCCATTGGCTTTGTAATGGTAGATCTTAACCAGACTGAACATGTTCCTCCGGAAAATCGTCCTGCTGTATTTTTATGGCGATTTATGATTGCCCGCAATTGGCAGGGAACAGGTTATGCCCGCCTGGTTTTGGATCAGCTTGTGGACAGTCTTCGGGATCAGGGCGTTTGTTCCATGTATACATCCTGTGTAATGGATCAGCAGGAAAGCCCTTACCAGTTTTATATTAAATACGGGTTTATAGATACGGGCATAGAAGAAGAAGACGAAAGGCTTTTGTACTTTAAATTTCCGCAACCTGAAAACGTCCATTCTGAAACCGGTTATAACTACAGCAGCCGGGTTTCCGATTACATGATACCCAAAATTGCCCTGATCACGATCTGGACTGAACATATCGAGAAGATGAAAGAGTTTTACCATCGTGTGCTGGGATTTTTTATAAAAACGGATCTGGGTAGTTATGTTGAATTTGAAAACCAGGGGGCCCGTTTTGCCATCTGTGAGCGTGAAGTAATGCATGAATCTAGTTCGGCCTTTTCTGAGGAATCCCGGGGGCAAAGCTTTGAACTGGCTTTTCCCTGTGAAAAACCGGAAGATGTTGACATGGCTTACGAGATCCTGGTCCAGAAAGGGGCAGGTGCGGTTGCACCTCCGCAAAATATGCCATGGAATCAGCGTACTGCTTTGTTTTCTGATCCGGATGGCAATATTCACGAGATCTTCGCCGAGCTGGAAGATCAATAATAATATTATAAAGCTTTATTGATATCTTCCGGCATGGAGCCTGGTTTAGATTATAACCTTCGAAGGAAACACACAACTGATTGGGCGAGGTGTAGCCAGGCTCATTGTTGCCGTAGTGATTATCATTGGTTTTGAAATAAATTTTTTCAGCTGCCGGTTTATTTATGTTCAGTATCTTTTTAGGTTATATTAATTCACGATTTTACCGCTGGAGCTCCTACGTGCCAGGAAAAAAGGCCTTATTGATATTGAATCCGCTTATTAAGAATAGGACTCCCTCTTTGCCAGGTTGAACCATATAAGGGGTTCTTGTGGTTTAATAACTGGCGCAACCATATTATTCTTTTAAAATACTGGTTTATATGATTCCTTGTGGCTAATATGTTTAAGTACAAATAATAATGCCAGGGCCAACAGTGAAGCCCCAATGCCAAGGATCATAGCCGGGTAGTAACTGCCATAAAGGTCTGCCATTGAACCGGCCAGGAAAGGCCCGATGCTTCCCCCGATACCCAGAGCAGTAACAAGTAGTCCATAATGCGAGCCGAAATCGTTTAAACCAAAAAGTTTTTCTATCGCTGCCGGAAAAGCGGTAAAAAGGCTGCCGTAGCTAAAACCTAAAAGAATAGTGCCTAGCAAAAGACCCGGCCAGCTTCCGGTGCCCAGGTAAAGAAGCATGGAGCAGAGGGTTAAAAAGAAAGCAATAAAAAGGGCTTTCCTGTAGCCTATGCAATCTGTTATTAAACCGCCGCTGAACCTGCCCCCGGTATTAAAAAGGGCGAAAAATGAAACCAGCATAAAACCAGCTTCTACCTGGAAATCCAGCTCGGCGATCTGCACCAGGTGGCCGACAATCATTAACCCTGTGCCTGCAGCTAACCCCATCATTAACCAGAGCAGAATAAAAGTAGGGTTGGTTATGATTCTTTTCCAATCCATTTTCAGGGAGGGGCCTATTTTACTATTACCTGCAAAACCGTTTTCAGGCTCGGATATAAACCGTGTCATGACTAAGATCCCGACCATGAGTAGTATACCCCACAGGAAAAAGGTATGCACTACCCCGTATTTTGCGATCATAGCATTGATGATAGGGGGCCAGAATAGTGAACCTGCCCCCAGGCTCATGACCACAAACCCGGTTACCAGTCCCCTTTTTTTAGGAGGAAACCACTTCATGGCCGCAGGGGTTACAGCAGCATAGCCAAAAGCAGCACCTGTTCCAAACATGACTCCGAAAAAGAGGGTTAAGCCTGTCGGAACAGGGAAAAGAGCGCACAGAATGAAAGAGGTTCCAATCAACAGTCCACTGACCATGGCGCCTTTCCTGGCGCCAATTCTATCTTGAAACCTTCCGGCTACGACCATCATCATAGCAAAAACTAAAACCTCAACCGTATAGGGGAGACTTGCTTCTGTTCTGGTCCAATTAAGCTGAGATATGAGACCATCGGCAAAGACAGACCAGGAATAAAATGTTCCTATAAATAAGTTGATCATTGAACCGGCTATTGTAACCTTTACTCCCCGGCTTATCATTTGCAGCCCACCTTGTCTCTATAATCAAACACAGTTTAAATTCAACAAAGATGATCCATTACCTGCCTGTAAACCCTGACATGAAAAAAGAAAACCTCTTACGGCTTTATGATTAAAAGTATTGAAAAATACCCTGAAGAGTGGTTAAATGTAGTAAGAGGGAAAGGATGCTCAGGGGGATGTGATCAGCATGAAAAAGCGTTTTATAGTCACAACAGCTTTTATTTTAGTTTTAACAACCGCGGTTTTCTACCCTGCCGGTTTATTACAGCAGCAATTCGGAAGCAGCAGTATTTGTTATGCCAAAACTTTTGACATGGAGCAGGATGTCTTTACAACAGGAGGCACGGTCAAGCGCCATATCGATATAAGCAATCCCTGGACAGGTGCCTACCTGTATGAAAATCTTACTGTTGTGGGCAGTGCCAAAATCACAGATTCATTTTCAATGGGTAAGTCTATGGGATCTGGAATATCAGGAACAGCCCCCTTTTTTGGCAGCAATACTCAAAATATAACCGGGTCCGGCCAGGAGAAAATCTTCAATTATTTTACAGAATCCAGCTATGGCTTTAATAAAAATGAGTATTCTGCTTCTGCTGATAAAGTCCATTCCCGTTTCATCCCAAATAAAAACCCCGCTTCTGATCAAGGTGAGGTCCTTGGAATTCACGTTTTTGCACCTATTGATTGGAACGATTTCTTCTAAAGGTTTATTTGATTTCAAGCATTTTGTTTCAACCTTATACCAGTTGAAAATCATCAAAGTTCCGATTTATTACTTCATAATCTGCTCCTATCAAGGAGCAGATTTGCCGTTTAGTAAGAAATTAATGATATAATTATATGTAATATATGCGTAATAGATTAGTTGATGCTTTTACTTTTTATTATGACCGGCGGCCGGTATAAATTTTTGCCAATAAAGCGCTGGGTTTGTTTTCAATACTAAACTTTTAAAAGAATTACAGTTAACTCTACAATCAAGGGGGATAAGGCAAATGACAAGCCTGGGTTTCAAGGAGATATCCATAAAAGCTTACAAAGATGAACTTAGATTAAAACGCAATAAATATGGTATTCCATGTATTAAGGGAAATAACTACCCGGACCTTTTTTTTGGCCTGGGCTGGATTACTGCACTTGACAGGCTGGTGGCCCTGGAGTTGACCCGCCTGATAGCCAAAGGCCGGGCAGCTGAATACCTGGACCCTAACTTGTTGAATTTAGATATCATCATGCGTCGCTACTATCTCTGGGGAGATTCTGTATCCCAGGTTAAAGAGTTGGAAAAAGAAACCCTGGAACTGCTGGAAGCTTACTGTGCCGGGGTTAATAACCGGCTGTCATCGGCCAGGCTCCCTTTTGAGTTTAAACTTATTGGCTATAAACCGGAACCATGGACCCCTGCCGACTGTATTTTGATGACCAAAATGATTGGTATTGTTGATTTGACCGAGACCCAGGGCTGGATGGAGAAACTGATTATTCAGATGCTGCAGCAGGGTGTTTCTGTGCAAAAGTTAAAAGAACTGTTTCCCTATATGACCGAGGAACCGGATGAAGA
>SKXC01000145.1 GCA_007128625.1 Syntrophomonadaceae bacterium
GCAGGAGATTTATTAAAAACAGCCAATTATTATGGTTATCATATTTCAAGGGAGGATTTTATCAATGGCAGCAATGTATTACGACCAGGACGCCGACTTAAACATTTTGAAAAATAAAAAAATTGCAGTACTCGGCTACGGCAGCCAGGGTCACTCCCAGGCCCAAAACCTTAAGGACAGCGGCCTGGATGTTATTGTCGGTCTGCACCGGGAAAGTAAAAGTTGGGAACAAGTTAAAAAAGACGGTTTAGAGGTAACAACAGTAAATGATGCTTCAAAAGCAGCTAACCTAATTCAGATTTTGATCGGTGACAGCGCCCAGCCGGCTGTTTTCAAGGAATCGGTTCTTCCCTTTTTAACCGAAGGTAAAGCTCTGGTAGTTTCGCATGGCTTTAATATTTTGTATAACCAGGTTATTCCCCCGGATAATGTCGATGTTTTTATGATTGCGCCCAAAAGCCCCGGGCATCTTGTCAGAAGGCTGCATCGGGAAGGAGCCGGTGTTCCGGGTCTGATGGCCATTCACCAGGACTATACCGGCAAAGCAAAAGATTTGGCCCTGGCTTATGCCAGGGGCATTGGCTGTACCCGCGCCGGGGTTATCGAAACCACCTTCCAGGAAGAAACCGAAACAGATTTGTTCGGAGAGCAGGTTATTTTATGCGGGGGCGTCTCCGCCCTGATCAAGGCCAGTTTCGACACCCTGGTTGATGCCGGGTACCAGCCCGAGATTGCATATTTTGAGTGTCTCCATGAACTGAAACTGATCGTTGATTTAATCTATGAGGGCGGCCTGGAAAAAATGCGTTACTCGGTCAGTGATACTGCCGAATATGGCGACTTAACCAGGGGCCCGCGTATTGTTAACGACCAGGTCAAAGAGGAAATGAAAAAAATATTAAATGAGGTCCAAACCGGGCATTTTGCCCTGGAATGGATCATGGAAAACCAGGCCAATCAACCGAAATTCAAGGCACTAAGAAAAATTGAAAATAAACATCTGATGGTTGAGGTGGGCCAAAAGTTACGCGGGATGATGAAGTATATTGAACAGTAATTTTTAGAGCAGTTCTTCAATAATACTTTTTAACTGTTCAAGACCAATTTCACCGGATATGACCAGGAGGGCCTGGTTACGGTTGTCTGTTTGCCAGGCCAGGCCCGATTGTCCGGCTGCTTCAAAATAAATAAAGCCGTTTACTTTTTCTACCTGTTGAGGTAAAACCTCGATATGCTCGCCCAGCTGCTCAACAAAATGAACCGGAGCTTCCTCTTTTTCTTTTGATTTAACCCACAATATTATTTCTTCTTCCCGGTGATAAAGAGCCCCATGGTAAGCAGGACCTACAGCAGCATCCAATAAAACAGCTTTATCAAAAACCAGGTTGCGGGGCAGCGATTCCTGCCAATCCGGAAAACGAGGATCGCTTTCTTTAATAATGGTAGATAGTTCATAAACAGTTTCTTCAAGGGTTATGGTATCAATATCTTCGGTTTCAACTTCAGCATAAAAGGGTTCTGGTTCATCAGCGACTCGTACAGGCGCTTCTTCTGCCGCAGGTGAAGCCAGATCGGTCATCTGGTATACACCGATACTGCTTATAACCAGTACCAGTAAAGCGGCGGCGGCAGCAGCATAGCGGGTCCACTTAGGTCCTGACAATTTTTCCTGGCTTAAATCCCCGCTTAAAAGGTATTCAATGCGGCTCCAGCTTTTCTCCACCGGGGGAGGTTCTATGGATTCCAGTTCTTGATATATAGCTTCCCGGATTAAATCATCGTCAAGTTCACCGGGCCGATTTAATTCAGGCATTATTCCTGCTCACCTCCTTTATCAGCTCTTTTACATTTAAGACAAACAGGCTCATCTTTTAGTTCCAAATCTTTAACCAACCTGTTGCGGGCACGATGCAGTCGAGATTTTACTGTGCCTGTTCTCAACTTAAGCATATCAGCAATTTCTTCCACTTTAAGTTCATAATAGTATTGAAGAACTATAACCTGGTAGTATTCCGAAGGTAAATCTCTGATCGCTTTTCTAACCCGATCAACCTCTAAATTACGCAGGGCGGATTCCTCGGTGGAGTTTACTGCCGAACCATCTTCTACAACCACTTCTTCATCGGTATAATATATTTTTTTATCCCGCTTAAGGTAATTGCGGGCCAGGTTGGATGCTATAACTGCCAGCCAGGCCCCAAACTTTGCCCCGTCCTGAAGCTGATGGATGTTCTGAAAAGCTTTGATAAAAGCATCCTGGGTAATATCTTCAGCATTTTCATGACTGCGCAGGATATTATAAGCCACGGCATAGGTCTTTTTATAATATGCTTCGAAAAGTATCCGCCGGGAAGTGTTGTCATTGTTTTTAACCAGCTTTTTCAGCTCTTCGGGTTCCAAGGCGACCCTCCCTACTGTATAATTCTATTCTTATAAAATTCGTCAGGCAGCCTCTTATTCCTTTATGAAACTAAAATGTTCAAGCTGTATACCCCGGTAACCGGTTCTGCCCGCCAGTTTTCAGATTCTTTAACCTCTTAACTTTTAAATAACCGTGTCGTCCGCTATTATTGATTTACCAGCGCAGGTTGTTCGGTAATAATGATATGAAGATCAGTGCCATCGGTTTCGATAATTATCGCTCCATGATGATCATTACGGAAAATCTCTACTTCCGCTTCTTTAAGTGATTCAATGATAAAAGGGTGTGGATGACCAAAGGGGTTTGAACCGACCTGGATTACTGCCAGTTTGGGGCTGACCATTTCTAAAAACTCGGGCATTAAAGCCATGTATCCGCCATGGTGGGGAACCTGCAAAATATCGGCCCTGAGGTCTTTTTGTTTCCTTAAAAGATCGCTTACCGCCGCATCTTCGATATCACCGGTAAAAAGAATTCTTACTTGATCGTATTGAAGAAGAAATACAATCGAGTTGTTGTTAAGATCGCAGTTTGTGCCGATCAATAGTTCTTTGGGAGGGCCATACATATGCAGCAGCAAATCCGGGCCACAATGCCAGATCTGACCTTCCCGGACCTCCTCTATGGCTACTCCTTCATATTTGGCCTGTTCTAACAGCTCCTCGTAATGATAGGAACCTCCCGGAACCGGTGAAACAAGCATTCGGTCAATAGTTATTTCATTCACCAAAGGGATAAAACCGCCAAAATGATCTTCATGGGGATGCGTAATGATGGCCAGGTCAATCCTTTTGATTCCCTCTCGCCTTAATAAAGGCAGTACTACTCTCTTTCCGATATCTCCCGGATCACCGAAAAAAGACAACTGACCTCCGGCATCAACCATAATCACCGCACCACAGGGGGTTTCCAACAAAGCTGAGGCCCCCTGACCTACATCAATAAAAGTAACCCTGAGGTTCTGCTGTGATGGAAATAAAATCCCCCACCACATGATCACAACCACAATAAAAAGAGCTGAACCGGTAAATGCGAGCCTGCCCAGGGTTTTTACAGGCAGGATCTCAGATAAAACCATTTTAATATATTGCGCAAAGCCCGGGTTTCGGTGATCAATACCGGCCTTAAGCCACTGGTAATATAAAAAAAGAAGAACGGTAACCAAACCATAAAATATAATAATGAAGAGCGCCCCGGGAGGTTGTAGAGAAATATATAGGCCGGGCATACTGCTCAACCCGGTTACCCTCAGCATTAGCTCCAGTAAAGGGCGGCAGGCCCAGAGTATAACCTCTCCCGGAAGAGAAAAAAATAAACCGAAAAGGGCACCCAGCAGGCCAAATCCGACTACGAAAACAATTAGCGGCATCAGTAACAGGTTAAAAAGAACTGCTCCGGTGGGTAAATGCTGAAAATAATAAACACAAAGCGGTAAAACTCCTATTTGCGCGGCCAGGACAACAGCCAGGGGAGAACAGAGGAAACGGGGGCATTTAATCAAAGACAAAACCTCCTGCAGGGGCCGGTAACCATAAAGCACTACCAGGGTAGCGGCATAAGATAGCTGAAAGCCAATTGTATATAAAAGCAGGGGGTTGAAAAATAGGGTAACCAGGGCGGCAGTAGAAACAGCGGTAGGCAAATCCATTTCGCGGTCGGCCAGTAAAGCCCCCAGGGCAATTGAAACCATAATAGCCGCTCTCAGGGCAGAAGGACGCATACCGGTCAGGTAAGCATAGGCAAAAATGAGAATAATAGCCAGGATCAGGGGAAATCGACCACGCAGGCCTAAACTTTTCCATAAACCAATAATCAAGGCGGCAACTAACCCGACATGCAGACCGGATACAGCCATCAGGTGTCCTGCCCCGGCACGCCGGAAATTTTGCTCAACGTCTTCAGGCAGGCTGTGCCTCTGTCCAAAAAGAACTGCCGTCAGCAGCTCAGCTGA
>SKXC01000062.1 GCA_007128625.1 Syntrophomonadaceae bacterium
ATTATTGATTTTTACCGGGCGGCAAACAAAGCCGGGATAATACCTGTGCTGGGTTGTGAAGTATATGTTGCTCCCCGATCAAGACTGCAGAAGGAAGTAAGGAAAGATGATCTGCAGTACCACCTGGTTTTGCTTGCAGAAACTGAAGTTGGCTATCGCAACCTGATGCACCTTGTTTCAGCCGGTTACCTGGAAGGTTTTTACTATAAACCCCGGATTGATCGCGAACTGCTTGAAAAGCATCATGAAGGGCTGATTGGCCTGAGTGCCTGCCTGGCCGGGGAAATTCCGACCCACATTCTTGATGGCCGCCTTGATGAAGCACGCAAAACGGCCTGTTATTTCCGAGATCTTTTCGGAAAAGATAACTTTTTCCTGGAACTGCATGATCACGGTCTGCCGGAACAAAAGAATGTTAACAGGGTGTTAAAACAGATTTCCCGGGAAGAGGGAATACCGCTGGTTGCTTCAAATGATGTCCATTATTTAAACCGGCATGATGCCGGGGTACACGATGTTTTGCTCTGTATTCAGACCGGAAAAACAGTTGAAGAGACCGAAAGGATGAAGTTTGAATCACAGGAATTTTATTTCAAAACTGCCGAAGAAATGGCCGAACGTTTTGCCGATGTTCCCGAGGCTGTTAGCAACAGCATCCGTATTGCGGAACGCTGCAACCTTAAAAAAGATTTTTCACAGCGTCACCTTCCCGAATATGCTCTCCCTGAAGGTATAGATGCCGGCAGCTACCTGGAAGAAATCTGTTATGAAGGGATAAAATCGCGTTACCGGGAAATAACCCCGGAACTAAAAGAGAGACTTGATTACGAGTTAAAAGTAATCAGGCAGATGGATTATGCAAATTACTTTCTTATCGTCTGGGACCTGGTGGAGTATGCAAAAAAAGAAAAAATTATTGTCGGTCCCGGACGCGGTTCAGCTGCCGGAAGCCTGGTTGCTTACAGTCTTGGCATAACCAACATAGAACCTCTTCAGCACGGTTTGCTTTTTGAACGTTTTTTAAACCCGGAAAGGATTTCGATGCCCGACATCGATATTGATTTCTGTGATGATAAACGTGACCTGATCTTAAATTATGTCTGTGATAAATATGGCCAGGAAAGAGTGGCCCAGATTATTACTTTCGGAACGATGGCTGCCAGGGCAGCAGTCCGTGATGTAGGAAGAGCCCTGGCGATACCTTATGCCGAAGTGGACAGGATTGCCAAGCTAATCCCAACCGAACCGAACATGACCATCTCCAGGGCCTTAAAACAAAATAAAGAACTGCAGGTTCTTTATAAAGAAGAAGAACATTACCGCAAACTGCTTGATACATCAATGGCTGTAGAAGGAATGCCCCGGCATGCTTCGACACATGCCGCAGGGGTGGTTATCGCCAAAGAGCCGCTGGTAAATCATGTTCCTCTCTACAAGATGGCTGACAGCGCCGTTGTTACCCAGTTTCCAATGGGTATTCTTGAAGAACTCGGTCTCTTAAAAATGGACTTTTTAGGCTTAAAAACCCTGACAATTATTGGTGAGACACTTGAGAATATCGAAAAAAGGTATGGAAAAACAATTAATATTGAAGAAATTCCGCTCGATGACAGCGCTACCTATGACATCCTGGTCAGGGCTGAGACAACGGGAATTTTCCAGCTGGAAAGCACCGGGATGCGCTCGGTGCTTCGGGAACTGGTCCCAAATAAATTTGAAGATATTATTGCTGTTGTAGCTCTCTACCGCCCGGGCCCTATGGAACAGATACCTACTTTTGTAAAGAGCAAACATGGCAAAGAAAATATTACCTATGCCCATCAGGATCTTGAACCTGTTTTAAGAGAAACATACGGGGTTATGGTTTACCAGGAGCAGATCATGGAGATAGCAGCTCGCATAGCCGGTTTTACCCTGGGACAGGCTGATTTGCTGCGACGGGCGATTGGGAAAAAGAAAAAGAATATACTTGATCAGCAGCAGGCATTATTTGTTGATGGATGCATTAAAAATGGCTACAGCCGGGAGCTGGGTAATAAAATATACAATTTAATTTTAAAATTTGCCTCTTATGGTTTTAACAAATCTCATGCCGCCGCTTATGCCCTGATTGCCTACCAGACTGCCTATTTGAAGGCAAATTACCCGGTGGAATTTATGGCCGCCCTGATGACAGTTTATTATTCCAACAGTGACAAAGTAGCTCTTTACATAGCTGATTGCCGGCGCATGGGTATAGAGGTACTGCCTCCGGATATTAATGAAAGCGACAACCATTTTACGGTAGTAAGTGATAATCGGATCCGCTTTGGTTTGGCTGCAGTAAAAAATGTGGGTCTGGGAGCGATTGAATCGATCATTAAAAACCGGGAGAAAAAACCTTTCATCTCCATGCGTGATTTTACTTCCAGGGTCGATCTAAGGTTATGCAACCGGAAAGCATTGGAAAGCCTGATCAAGTGCGGTGCGTTTGATTCACTGGGTGGACACCGGGCACAGTATCTTTCAATCCTTGATGATATGCTGCTCCAGGGTCATTCGGTTCAGCGCGAAAGAGAAAGCGGACAGATGTCAATGTTTTCACTGATGGATAAAAGTATTCAGGAAGATCTTCTCAATGATAAGCTTACCCATATTGAGCCTTTTACCGATAAAGAAAGGCTGTCGCTTGAAAAGGAAATGCTCGGCCTTTATATATCCGGTCACCCTCTGGAGCCATACAGGCCGATTTTTGATAATATGGAAAATTTAACCCGTTGTGTGGAGCTGACTGAAGCCGGAGATAACAACCATGTAATGGCCGCAGGGATTATTGTTGCTGTCCGTAATTATTACACGAAAAAAAACAAGCAAATGGCTTTTGTTAAAATGGAAGACCTGACCGGAAGTGTTGAGATGGTAATTTTCCCCGATCTGTTTGAAAAACAATCTTCACTGCTTAAAGAAGATAACCTGATCATGGTTGAAGGAAGGACCGATATTAAAGAAGATGAAGATTCCAAGATAATAGTTGAATCAATTAAGCCTTTAAAACAGCAGCAAAAATACTACCGTTTAATAATCGATGAAGATCATGATCAAAAAGTTTTGGAAAGCTTAAAAGAGACCTTAATTGCAGAAAATGGAGAAGTGCCGGTTTGCCTCTATTTTAAAAGAGATAACAAGATGCTTATGCTTGAAAAAGAATTTTGGGTCCGTGACCACCCCTCTTGTAGAAAACAGTTGGAATACCTGCTGGGACCCGATGCAGTCAGTGAACAAGTGCAAGGGAAAAATGCAGGTGCTACCAACGAAGCCGGAAACATCAATGAGTCTGGAGGTTAAGAATGAGCAGGACTAAGATAGTTTGCACTATGGGGCCAAGTGTTAATACAGAAAACCAGGTTGAAAAGATGATTGAAGAAGGTATGAATGTGGCCAGGTTCAACCTGTCACATGGCAGTCGCGATGATCACCTTAACCTGATGTTGTTAATTCGCGATGTAAGTAAACAGATTAAACAAAATATCGGTATATTATTTGATACACGAGGCCCGGAAATGCGAACCGGCAAACTCGGAGCTGATTACTATATTCTGGAAGACGGACAGGAATTCATCCTTACCACAGAGACCGTAACCGGTGATAACAGGAAAGTAGGAGTTTCTTACGCTAAATTGCACCATGACCTGAATCCAGGTGATATGGTATTAATCGATGATGGATTAATTATTTTAAATGTAATGGAAATCCAGGCGCAAAATATCATATGCCGGGTGCAGCATGGAGGAAAATTGAGGAGTTATAAGGGCCTGAACACTCCGGGAACCAGGATAAATTTACCTGCCCTGGATCAAGAAGATCAGGTTGATATCAAGATGGCTCTTGAAAACGATGTAGATTTTCTAGCAGCCTCTTTTACCCGAAATGCCGAAGATATATTGCAGATCAGAAATTTTGTTGAAAATAATTTCGGAACAATCATGATTTTTGCAAAGATAGAGAACAGGGAAGGCGTAGAAAATTTTGATTCTATTCTCGAGGTGTCTGACGGAATTATGGTCGCCCGGGGAGACCTGGGGGTTGAAGTTCCACCGGAACATGTTCCTCTCCTGCAAAAAAAATTTATAGCCAAATGCAACCGGGCCGGAAAACCGGTAACTACAGCTACACAGATGCTTGACAGTATGATTCGCAACCCTTATCCAACCAGGGCTGAGGCAAGCGATGTGGCCAATGCTATTTTTGACGGTACAGATGCAGTTATGCTTTCCGGGGAGACCGCTATCGGCCGGTTTCCGATCGAAACAGTTCAGACCATGAGCCGTATAGCCAAACATACAGAGGAAGGGCTGGACTATAAAAAAATGCTTGATGAGCTGGGACTGGATATTAAAAAAACAGTTACCGATAATATCAGTTATGCCACATGTCACATTGCCCATGAATTAAATGCCGATACAATAGTTACTTCTACTCAGTCCGGTTATACAGCCCGGATGGTTTCCAAGTACAGACCGAGAGCCCCGATTGTTGCTGTAACTTCCAATCACCGGGTGGCAACCCAGCTTGCTATAACCTGGGGGGTTCAATCTATTATTTGTCCTCCGGTTGCTACTACAGACGATATGTTTAATAATGCCATTCGCACTTCGCTTGAAGAAGGGCTGATAAAAGAAGGAAACCTGGTTGTTATTACAGCCGGGGTTCCGGTCGGAATGCCGGGAACAACAAACTTCTTAAGAGTTGAAACAGTGGGGCAGATTTTAGTTAAGGGAACCGGAATCGGGAAACTGGCCGCAAATGGAAATGCCTGCCTGATTACCAATGAATCCGATTTGGAAAATTTTAAGGAAGGCCAAATTTTGGTGACTAAAATAACCAACCGTAATTATGTGCAGGCAATTGAAAAAGCTGCTGCGCTGGTTACCGAAGAAGGAGGTCTCACTTCTCACGGAGCCATTGTGGCTATAAACCTGGGCAAGCCGGCAGTAGTCGGTGTAGAAAGGGCCGTGGATATAATTAAAAACGGCGAAAATATTACTGTAGATGCAATCAGGGGACTGATCTACAGGGGAGATGCAAAAGTACTTTGATCAACAGGCCGAAGACAGGGGGTAAATCTTTGAATAAAGCTGAAACAAAAGTCAGGGTGCGATATAAAGAAACTGATCAGATGGGGGTTGCTTACCACGCTAACTATTTTATCTGGTTTGAAGTAGGGCGAACTGAAATGTTACGAGGGCTGGAACTTCCCTACAGCGAATTTGAAAAAAGCAAATTGTTTTTACCGGTTCTTAAAGCCTATTGTGAGTATAAACTACCGGCCAGGTATGATGATGAACTTACTATTTTAACCCGCCTGGAAAGCTTGCAAAATGTAAGATTGATTTTTAATTACGAAATAAGGCGGGATAAAGAAGTGCTTGTTACCGGGTACACGGAACATGCATTCGTTAATGACAGCGGTAGGCCGGTTGTGTTAAAAAAATTCAGCCCCTTTTTATGGAATCGTCTATGTAAATCACTTGGGAAAAAGATTAAGTAAAGCGGAGGTTAACAAAGTGTTAAATATGAAAAAGATAAATATAGTTTACCATCCTGATTATTTGCTTCATTCCAAAAAACAGCACCCGGAGCGCAAAGATAGGCTGGAACATATTATCAGCGCCCTGGAAATAAATGGTTTAATGAACTTTAATGAAGTAATTGAACCTGCTCCTGCAGAAGTCGAAGATGTTGCCCTTGTTCATGACCTCAGTTATATTCAATCGATTGATGAAGCCTGCCGGTCCGGCAGGCGGTTTTTGGATATGGATACCTATATTGTTCCCGAATCATACCGGGTCGCTCTTTTGTCGGCCGGTGGGGCTTTAACCGGGTTAAGAAGTATCATGGATAATACCACCAATAAAACGTTTGTTTTTAACCGTCCTCCCGGACATCATGCTGAAAAAAACAGGGCCATGGGATTCTGCATTTTTAATAATGTGGCTGTCGCCGCCAGGGCAGCCAAACGTGATTATGGCATTAATAGAATTGCTATAGTTGACTGGGATGTTCATCACGGCAACGGCACCTTTCATACTTTTGAGGACGACCCGGAAGTGTTGTTTATATCTACCCATCAAAGTCCTGCTTACCCGGGTACCGGACAGGTTGACGATGTTGGTCGGGGTGAGGGTGAAGGATACAGCATTAATATTCCCCTTCCGGCCGGGTGTGACGATACGGACTATTCCATAATTTTTGAGCAGGTTATCATCCCGGTACTTAACCAGTATAAACCGGAATTGCTGATTATATCTGCCGGCCAGGATGCTTACCGGCATGATCCCCTGGCCGGAATGTCATTGACTGAGCAGGGATATTATAATATGGCCGAAATGCTTGCTTCCACAGCTGAAAAATGGTCGCAGGGAAGAATGTTACTCTGTTTAGAAGGCGGTTATAATTTCCAGGGGCAGGCCGAAATAATTATTCAGATTCTAAATGCACTGGGTAAGCAGCATTCAGAGATTGAAGAAAATAGTAAAAACTTAAAACCGGCAAGCCGGGTTCAAAGACGATTGGAAGAAGTGTTCAAGACTCAAAAAAAATACTGGGACCTTTAAACACCAGGATTAGCATGATATTATCACTGAACAACTGCAGAGATGCAGAGATGATCGGTTGTTTTAAACTTATTTTCCATTGATATCAAGTTAGAACTATGCTATACTACCTCTGGTAATTTCAATACTCACGTTTGCCGAGCATGGATTCGGTTGGCCAGGGGCTCGGATGCCTGTTATGACGCAAACGGCGGTAAAAACAAGAGGAGGAAATGATGTGGCAAAAGTAAGTATGAAGCAGCTTCTGGAAGCAGGGGTGCATTTTGGGCACCAGACCCGTCGCTGGAATCCAAAGATGAAGAGTTATATTTTTACAGAGCGCAACGGGATTTACATTATTGATCTGCAGAAAACCGTTAAACTAATTGATGTGACCTATAATTTTGTACGTGACATGATTGCCGACGGTGGTAGTATTATCTTTGTAGGCACAAAAAAACAAGCCCAGGAATCAATACGCTTTGAGGCCGAAAGGTGCGGTGCCCATTATGTAAATCACCGCTGGCTTGGTGGTATGCTGACAAACTTTAACACCATCCGTAAGCGTATTGACCGTATGATCAAATTGGAAGAAATGGAAAATGACGGCACTTTTGAGCGTCTGACAAAAAAAGAAGTGCTTACTTTGAGAAATGAAAAAGAAAGATTAGATAAATTCCTCAGTGGAATTCGCAACATGAAAAAACTGCCGGATGCAGTTTATGTTGCAGATCCGCGAAAAGAAAAAATTGCCGTTTCTGAAGCCAGAAAATTGGATATCCCGGTTATTGCCATTTTGGATACAAATTGCGACCCTGATGAAGTCGATTATCTAATTCCCGGAAATGATGATGCAATCAGGGCTGTAAAGCTGATAACATCGGTAATTGCTGATGCTGTGCTTGAAGGAAAGCAGATTAGCGAACAACCTGATGTGGATGAGGAAATAGAAGAGTCTGAAGAAGTGGAAAAACCGGAACAAGCAGCAGTGATTGAAGATGAAACAGCAGTGATTGAAAACGAAGAATTAATTTTAAGCGAAGATCTTCCCGAAACTGGGGATGAAAATGTTGTTATCTCTACTGATGATTCTGCTCTTTCCACTGCGCCTGTAGCCGAGGTGGTAGCTGCTGAAGCAGATGAAGAAGCAGGGCAAGAAGAGGAGTCTGAAACAAATAGCAATGAAAATGAAGATTTCGCTGAAAAAACAGGGGAAAAATCCGAGGAAGATAAATAATTAGCTGAAAATTAATTATTCAGCTGGAATAGATTAACCAGGACAGAGGAGTGTAAATAGATGCATATCGATGCCCAAGCCGTTAAAGCTTTAAGAGAAAAAACCGGGGCAGGGATGATGGATTGTAAAAAAGCCCTGCAGGAAGCCGGAGGAGATGAAGAAAAAGCAGTTAATAATTTGCGAGAAAAAGGGCTTTCGGCAGCCGCCCGCAGAGCTGGAAAGTCAGCGAACCAGGGGATTGTCGATTCCTACATTCACCTGGGCGGAAAGATCGGTGTTTTGGTTGAAGTAAACTGTGAGACCGATTTTGTGGCCCGCAATGATGAGTTCCGGACATTTGTTCGAAATATATGCCTGCAGGTTGCTGCAACAAACCCGGCTTTTTTAAAAAAAGAAGATGTGCCGGAAAAAGTGCTGGATAATGAGCGCCAGATTATTAAAGCACAGGCATTAAATGAAGGCAAACCGGAAAAGGTTATTGAAAAAATTGTTGAAGGACGTATAGAAAAATATTACCGTGAAAACTGCTTGATGGAACAGGCTTATGTAAGAAATGAAGATATTACCATCAATGAACTATTAACTGAACTTATTGCTAAA
The DNA here is from genome assembly GCA_007128625.1 of Syntrophomonadaceae bacterium. GTDB lineage: Bacteria > Bacillota > Dethiobacteria > DTU022 > DTU022 > B1SED10-74M. The sequence continues at coordinate 8,410 of SKXC01000062.1, forward strand.
ATCGGTGAAAATATAATTATAAGGCGTTACAGCCGTTTTGAAGTTGGTGAAGGGCTTGATACAAGCACTTCGTGCAGCTACGAACAATAACCTGCATAAAAAGAACACTGCGAAGTGTTCTTTTTTCATAAGATCACAGGCACGATAAAAAAGTTGGTCCTGTTGAAGGTTTATGCTTTGATTTGTCGAATCTTTGAAATGAAGAAATATGGATTAAACTCACGGGAGGTACGCCAGTGTTAGAGCCTGCATACAAAAGGGTCGTTTTAAAATTAAGCGGAGAAGCGCTGGCGGGTAACCGGGATTTTGGTATTGATCCGCAGGTTATGGAAAGTATTGCGTTGCAGCTAAAAGAAGTTAACAGTTACAATGTTGAAGTGGCTGTTGTAGTTGGAGGAGGTAATATTTGGCGTGGCGCCCGGGCCAGCAAAGAAGGGATGGACCGGGCAACTGCAGATTACATGGGAATGCTGGCGACGGTGATCAACGCCCTTGCTCTGCAGGACGCCCTGGAGCGCAATGATGTTGACACCAGGGTGCAAAGCGCAGTGCAAATGCAGCAGGTTGCTGAACCCTATATCAGGCGTCGTGCCCTGCGCCACCTGGAAAAAGGACGGGTAGTTATTTTTGCCGGAGGAACCGGCAATCCTTATTTTTCCACAGATACGACAGCTGCTTTGCGGGCAGCAGAAATAGAAGCAGAAGTGATCCTGCTGGCCAAGGGAAAAGTCGATGCAGTCTATGATGCCGACCCCATATTAAATCCTAATGCACACCGATTTAACGAACTGAACTATATCGAAGTAATTAACCAGGGCCTTGGAGTAATGGATTCCACCGCGGCTTCGCTGTGTATGGACAACAAGATTAAACTGATAGTATTTGGTTTGAACTTCGGAAATATAAAAAAAGCAATCATGGGTGAAAAAATTGGAACCTTGATAAGAGGTGGATAACTGATGTTAGATGATATTCATAATGAAACTGAAGAAAAAATGAACAAAGCTATTGCTGCTTTTCAACGTGAGTTGTCGACTTTACGCGCCGGGAGAGCATCGCCTTCATTGCTGGATCGGATTGAAGTTGATTATTACGGAGTTCCGACCCCTTTAAATCAACTGGCCGGTGTAACTGCACCTGAATCACGTTTGTTAGTCGTTCAACCATGGGATAAGCAGGTCCTGTCTGAAATAGAGAAAGCAATTTTAAAATCAGATTTAGGGTTAACCCCGACAAATGACGGAGCCGTGATCAGGCTGTCTATTCCTCAGCTAACAGAAGATCGACGTAAAGAGCTGGTTAAATATGTTCGAAAAAAAGCGGAAGAAGCAAGAGTCTCTATCCGTAATATCCGACGTGATGCCAACGAGGAAATCAAGAAGCGTGAAAAAAACAGTGAAATATCTGAAGATGAAAGCAGAAGAGCCCAGGATAATGTTCAGGAACTGACCAATCAAAAAATTGAAGAAATTGATCGAATCCTTGAGGCAAAAGAAAAGGATATGATGGAGGTTTAGCAGGCGCCAGCCTACTTCCTGAAAGATTAGCAGCTGTGTCTGTTTAAAAACCGCTTCGATTAATATTATAATCAAATGGTTTACGTAAACCTGAGGCGGCTCTCTCTTAAATGGTAAGGGAGAGCCGTCATTTATAAACGGTGGGATTGAGAGTGGATTTAGAACAGAAAGAAAATGAATTAAAAAGTAGCATTGAACCTGACAGACTACCGGGCCATGTAGCTATTATTATGGATGGAAACGGTCGCTGGGCTGTTGAAAAAGGTTTGCCGCGTCAGGAAGGACACAGACAGGGCGTGGAAACAGTACGAGAAACTGTGCGCTGCAGCAGTGAACTGGGTATAAACATACTTACCCTTTTTGCATTTTCTACCGAAAATTGGCAGCGGCCTGCCTGGGAGGTAAATTATTTAATGAGCCTTCCAGAAAAATATTTTAATTCAGAATTACCTGATCTGGTGCGTAACAATGTCCGGGTTAATTTAATTGGTGACGATTCCAAGTTACCTGCCAGGGTCAGGAAGGCAGTGAATGAAGGTGCAGAAGCAACAAAAAATAATACCGGGATGCTCTTAAATTTTGCTCTTAATTATGGTTCACGTTTTGAAATAGTGATGGCTGTTAACAAACTTATTAAGGATGCTGTTGATGGAAAAATAAAAGGAAAAATCAATGAAAAAGAATTTTCAAAATATCTTTATACCGCGGATATGCATGACCCGGATTTACTTATCAGGACCAGCGGTGAACTAAGAATCAGCAACTTTTTACTCTGGCAGCTGGCCTACAGCGAACTCTGGTTTACTGATGTTTACTGGCCTGATTTTTCCAGAATTCATTTAATGGAAGCTATAAAAGATTATCAAGTCCGAAAACGCCGTTTTGGCAAAGTATAAATATTTCAGGTGATCATATATGTTCTATCTTAGAATACTATCAGCACTGCTTGGCATACCAATTATTATTAGTGCAGTATATTTTGGTGAGCCATGGTATGCCCTGCTTTTATTATTAATTGTAAACATCGGAATCTACGAATACAACAATATATTTAAAATCAATAATTTTAGTTTTTCTGCCCTGCTTAGCTTTTTCGGGGTAAGTATGTTTATCGTTGTTTTATATTTTGAGCAGCATGTATTGATTCTGCCTTTGATTATGCTTTTATTCTTTGTTTTATTTATTATCGCCCTTTTTAACATGGATAGATCAAGTGTTGGTGAGTCAGCACTGTCATTATGGGGCATTGTTTATATCGGCGGTCTGAGCGGCTTTATGCTTATGCTGCGGATGCAGCCCGATGGAGCTCTTTATACCTATATCCTGTTAGCAGGAATTTGGATTCATGATACACTGGCTTACTTGATTGGTGTTAAATGGGGCTTTAGAAAATTTGCTCCGGAAATAAGTCCCAACAAATCGGTTGAAGGCTCACTAGCCGGGATTTGTGGTACGATTTTAGTCTTTTTTTCAATATCAATTCTCAGCCCGGCCCTGATCACGCTTTCTCCTGGAGAGGCTGTGGTCCTGGCCCTGGGGATATCAGTTTTCGGCCAGCTTGGTGACTTGATGGAGTCAGCATTAAAGAGGCAAATGCAGGTTAAAGATTCGAGTGGTATAATTCCCGGTCATGGTGGAATTTTGGATCGTTTTGACAGTTTACTGCTCGCTGCTCCTTTTGTGTACTATTTCTTTTTGCTTGTTAATATGACTTAATCTAAATTTTAGGGTGTAAAATGGTTAAAAGAATTGTTATACTTGGTTCGACAGGTTCAATAGGGCGACAAACCCTTGAAGTAATCGAGGACCTGGGTAATCAGTACAGGGTAGCAGCCCTTACGGCCGGAAGCAATGATCATTTATTAAGTAATCAGGTAAAACGGTTCAGGCCGGAATTAGCTGTACTAAGTGACACTGAGGCAGCAGCAAGGCTTGCTGACCGGGTTTCTGGCCTGGGTTGTGCAGTTATCGGGGGAGAAGAAGGACAAATCCAGGCTGCCACCTGGCCTGAAGCAGACATTGTGGTCATGGCCCAGGTAGGATTCAGCGGTTTTATACCACTGCTTTCAGCTTTAAAAAAAGGCAAAAAGATTGCCCTGGCAAATAAAGAATCGCTGGTTATCGGTGGAGATATATTAAAGAGGCTTGGCTTGTTAAACAGTGATTATATTATTCCTGTTGACAGCGAACATTCGGCAATCAGGCAGTGCCTGGGATCTGCTCATCCAGACGAGGTAGCCCAAATAATTCTGACAGCATCCGGAGGACCCTTTTTTGGCTGGAAAAAAGATGATCTGGATCATGTCACACCGGAACAGGCCCTGGATCATCCTAACTGGCAGATGGGCAAAAAAATTACGATTGATTCAGCGACAATGATGAATAAGGGTCTGGAAGTGATTGAGGCCAGGTGGCTTTTTGATATTAGCCTGGAACAAATCGAAGTAGTTATAGACCGACAGAGCATTGTCCATTCTATGGTTGAATATGTTGACGGGTCGATCATTGCGCAGATAGGCACACCCGACATGCGAATACCTATTCAATATGCCCTGACTTATCCGGAGCGTAAACAAAGCCGGGTTGAAAGGTTCAGGCCCTTTGGCAAGACCCTTCATTTTGAACAGCCTGATCGAAATAGTTTCCCCTGCCTTGACCTGGCATACCGGGCGGCGATGACTGGAGGAACTATGCCCGCTGCCCTTAATGGGGCAAACGAAGTTGCGGTAGAACAGTTTGTTGGCGGCAGTATTAAATTTACCGATATAGCAAAAGTAATCGAACAGGTAATGAATAACCATACTGTTATTGAAAATCCGGGCATTGATGATGTTATTGATGCCGATATTTGGTCTCGTCATAAATCGGTTGAGGTTATAGATGAATTGTCAGGAAGGATGATGTGAGATGCAAACAATACTGGCTGCAATATTTGTTTTCGGTTTGCTGATACTGGCTCACGAACTGGGCCATTATTTTGCGGCCCGTATAGCTGGAATCAGGGTATTAGAACTGGCTATCGGTTTTGGACCAAAATTAGTGGGCTGGACCAGGAACAATATCGATTATTCGCTGCGGGCAGTTCCCCTGGGAGGCTTTTGCCGGATGATGGGTGAGAGTCCCGAAGAGGCCCGGGATCCTGACAGTTTTACTCAAAAACCGATCCTGAGCAGGATGGCAGTTTTACTTTCCGGTTCGGTAATGAACCTTGTCCTTGCTGTTTTAGTATTTTTCTTGATATTTTTCTTTATTGTGGGCGTAGCCGGTGACAAAGCTCAAATAGGATACATCGTTGAGAATTCTCCAGCGGCAGAAATCGGTTTAGATGCCGGTGATGAAATTAAGGCCATTAACAACAAACCGGTTGAAAAGTGGGAAGATGTTCTTTCGATCATATCAGGAAAACCGAATCAACAGATTCAGCTGGACGTTATCAGGAATGGAGAGGTGCGTGATTATAAGGTCATCGCCGATGAAGAGCCTCATACAGGAAGAGGTATTATCGGCATTGGCCCGGTAATGCAAAGGTACAGAATACTACCTTCCCTGCATAATAGTTTTCGGCAATTTGGAATGATCATCGCCGCCTTTTACCAGGTTTTATCAGGCCAGGCACCACTTGATGTCGCCGGACCGGTGGGGATTGTTCATGTTATAGGCGAGGTAGCTGAAACCGGTTTTGTTAACCTGCTCCTGCTGACAGGTTTGATCAGCATTAATTTAGGGATTATAAACCTTTTGCCCATTCCGGCCCTGGATGGAGGGCGCCTGCTTTTTCTGCTGGTTGAAGCAGTACGGGGACGTCCGATTGAACCTGAAAAAGAGGGTTTTATTCATTTTCTAGGGTTTGCCTTTCTGATTGCTTTAATTTTGTTTATTACCTATCAGGATGTCCTGCGATTATTCTTCTCACAGAATAATTAATTATTTATGAGGCATGCCAACATAAAAGGAAGCTGCATAACTCTTATGGTGTAAATATATGGATATAATTAAACGTAAATGTACAATACCGGTTAAAGTCGGCGATTTAACCATCGGGGGTGGTAAACCGGTAGTTATTCAATCAATGACTAACACGCAGATTACCGATTTCAACTCGACATTAGAACAAATTAACCAGCTGGTTGATGCGGGTTGTGAACTGGTCCGCCTGGCTGTTCCGGATCAAGAGGCATTGAAAGCATTTTCCAAATTAGCGGTGGAAAGCCCGGTTCCCCTAATTGCCGATATACATTTTGATGTTAAACTGGCCTGCAGGGTTATGGATTACGGTGCAGCCAAGGTGAGGATCAATCCGGGTAATATTGGTGGACATGTAAATTTAAAAAAATTGGCTTTGCAGGCTAAAAGATTGAATGTGCCGATACGAATTGGTGTTAATGCCGGCTCTCTTGAAAAACAACTGCTTAAAAAACATGGCGGCGTTACCGCAGCTGCCCTGGTTGAATCTGCAGCAGGCTACCTGGAAATTTTAGAAGAGATTGGTTATTCCCAGGTTATAGTTTCACTAAAGGCTTCGGATGTTTTTACTACAATACGCGCTTATAAATTATTTTCAGAAAAATATTCATACCCTTTACACCTGGGTGTCACAGGGGCCGGCCCGCTTCAGCCGGGGATGATTAAAGGAGCTATCGGTATCGGAGCCCTGTTATCTGAGGGTATCGGTGATACGATACGGGTTTCTCTTACAGCGGCTCCCGTTGAAGAAGTGCGGGTTGCGCGCCTGATTATTCAGTCTCTTGGTTTAAATAAATATTTCCCTGATCTGATTTCCTGTCCTACCTGCGGCCGTTGTGCTGTTGATCTGGTTTCAATGGTTGGTGAAGTAGAAAAAATCCTGCAAAACTACAGCTTGCCTTTGAAGGTAGCTGTAATGGGCTGTGCAGTCAATGGTCCCGGTGAGGCCAAAGAAGCTGATCTTGGTATTTCTGCCGGGAAAAAACACGGTATTGTGTTTAGAAATGGCAAGGTAATCCGAACTGTCGAATTGTCTGCTTTACTGGATGCTCTTAAAGAGGAACTTGATGTGCTGGCAGCACCGGGTGATAGGAAATAAGGGGGATCAATAAAGTGAAGATAGTAGCAATAATTCCGGCTTACAATGAAGAAAAAACAATTGGTGATGTTATAACCGCACTGAAACAGTCAACACAAAT
>SKXC01000159.1 GCA_007128625.1 Syntrophomonadaceae bacterium
CCGGGCAAAACATTTTCGCCCCGGTTTTGAATATTTTCGATATAGCCGTCTAATATTTCCATCCCCTGGCTCAAGGTTTCCCGGAACCGCTGTTCCTCAAGACTGGTTATCTGACAGATATACTCTTGACGTTCTTTTAGTTCCGGGTAGGTAGAACCCATAATCTCCACAATCAGGGGAACTGCTTCAGTTATAAAATTACCTTCCATACCGAGCAATTTTCCAAACCTTACTGCCCGGCGCAGAAGCCGCCTTAAAACATAACCTCTTCCTTCATTGGAAGGAGTTACCCCATCTGCAACCATGAAGGTAATACCCCGGCTGTGCTCGGTTATGATCCGCAGAGGCACTTCCTGATTATTTCTAGAGCTGCCTGCCAGCTTGTAAAAATGTTCATAAACCGGTTTAACAATGTCAATCTCATATAGTGAGTGAACGCCCTGCAGGGCCATGGCTAACCTTTCCAGCCCTGCACCCGTATCAATATTCTTTTGCTTAAGCTCAATCAGCTCACCCGAAGCTTCCCGGCTGAACTGGGTAAAAACCAGGTTCCATATTTCAAGATAGCGATCGCAGTCGCAGCCAACCGCACAATCGGGTCGATCGCATCCAGCCTCTTCACCCATATCATAATAGATTTCGGAACAGGGACCACATGGACCAAGGCCGATTTCCCAAAAATTATCTTCTTTGCCCATACGTTTAATACGCTCAGCCGGGACACCGATCTGTTCGTTCCATATCTTGTAAGCTTCATCATCTTCGTAATAAACGCTGACCCATAATTTTTCTTCTGGTAAGCGGTAACCGTTCAAAACCAGATCCCAGGCCCAGGTAATCGCCCCTTCTTTAAAATAGTCACCAAATGAAAAATTGCCTAACATCTCGAAAAAAGTGGCATGACGGCCGGTGTGGCCGACGCGATCAATATCCGGGGTGCGCACACATTTCTGACAGGTAGCCACCCGGGTATGAGGCGGTTTCTTTTCTCCCGTAAAAAAGGGTTTCAGCGGAGCCATGCCAGCACCAACGAGCAGCAGTGTTGGATCGCTCTGCGGAATTAATGAAAAACTGGGCATTACAAGGTGCTCTTTAGAACTGAAATAATCTAAAAATATGTTGCGAATTGTGCTGGTTTGCATCCTTAACCCTCCCTTTACAATTAAGGCAATTATATCTGTTTTTAAGAAGCACTGTCAATAAAGCTGCAGCTCCGCAAAGCACTGGCCCGGCGCTGCAGTTACAATTTTTCCCAACTCCCCCGCCCCCGGCAGGCAGAATTGAAACCCTGCTGCAGTTTTTCACCTGTTCTCACCGGAACACTTACTTTTAGGAGCACTTTGTCGCTGTAAAAAGATTCATTGACTTCGCCTTCCAGGCTTTCAAGTAACCTGGTTACCTTCCTTAGGTCTTCATAGCACAGCTGTAGCTGGTAAGCTTCCACCTGCTCTTTTTTCTTCAATACTGCCTCTTCCAGGCACAGCCGGGCACAATCCCGGTAAGCCCTTTTCAACCCCCCTATACCCAGCCTGGTTCCTCCAAAATAACGTGTTCCGATCAACCCGGCATCGGAAACATTATTACCCTGGAGCGCTTGAAGAATAGGCCTTCCAGCCGTACCGGCCGGCTCCCGGTCGTCCGAGAAACGTTCTACCAGGGAGCTGCCGATCCCGATCCGGTACGCAAAAGTATGATGGGTGGCATCGGGAAATTCAGCAGTAATGTCAGCAAGAATGCCCTGAAAAGCTTTACCTGATAGTACAGGGACAAGGGTGGCAATAAAGCGCGAGCCCTGCACTGTAAAGCGATACCGTATTTTTTTTACGGGAGTTAAATATGATAAATCTTCTGTCATCCGGTCACTCATTTTCTAAATTTATTTTTTCCAGGTATTCTCGAATCTTTTTCTCACTGCCCTGTTCAGTAGGACGATAAAAGTTTTTACCTTTTATGCCGGGCGGTAAATAATCCTGCCTGACATGATGTTCTGGATAATCATGTGGATACAGGTAACCCTGCCCGTGACCCAGCCTACCGGCGCCGCGGTAACTGCTATCTCTTAAATGGCGGGGAACAGGCTGGTTTTTTTCGTCTTCCACCAGCTGCATTGCTTCATTGATGGCCAGGTAAGCGGCATTGCTTTTTGGAGCTCCGGCCAGGTAAGTTACAGCCTGGGCAAGAGGGATCATGCCTTCGGGCAAGCCGATCATCTGCACTGCCTGGGCTGCCGATACTGCCAGGGAAAGAGCCTGCGGGTCGGCATTTCCAATATCTTCAGCAGCGCTGATTACCAGGCGGCGGGCGATAAAAAGGGGATCTTCTCCGCCCTTGATCATGCGGGCCATCCAGTAAAGCGCAGCATCAGGATCGGAACCCCTGATCGATTTGATTAAGGCTGACGCCATGTCATAATGGTTGTCACCCTGCCTGTCGTAGGCCAGCAGTCTTTTCTGCATCGCTTCAGCGGCTGCTGCCGGTGTAACTGTAATATTACCACCCCGGACTTCACCGGATATAATCGCGGTTTCAAGCGAGTTAAGAGCAACCCGGGCATCACCTTCAGCCTTATCGGCCAGATAGTGCAGGGCATCATCTTCAACCTTAACCTTAATTTCACCTAAGCCCCGCTCAGAATCTTTTAAAGCCCGCTTAAGCAAGTTGATGATATCGGAGTTTTGCAGGGACTCAAAAACAAATAAACGTACCCTGGAAAGAAGCGGACCGGTAAGGTAAAAAAAGGGGTTTTCTGTGGTCGCCCCGATAAAAATTATTGTTCCCTGTTCGATAGCTGAAAGCAGGACATCCTGCTGGGCTTTGTTAAAGCGATGAATTTCATCGATAAAAAGTATTGTACGCCGGTTGTATAACGACCAATTTTCACCGGCATTTTTAATAACCCCGCGAACATCTTTAACCCCTGCAGCTACTGCGTTAAGCTGAACAAAATCGGCCCTGCTTACAGAAGCAATAATCCTGGCCAGGCTGGTTTTGCCAGTCCCCGGAGGACCGTAAAAAATAAGTGAAACCAGTTTGTCGGCAGTGATAATTGCATGAAGCGGTTTACCTTCATTCAAGATATGCTCCTGCCCCGTAAACTGATCGAGGGTTTCAGGGCGCATCCTTTGAGCAAGCGGTCCTTCAGTTTTTATCTTATTTTCCAGGCCTAAATTGATTATATCCACCCTGATCTAGACCAACTTTCCCAGTAAGTTACTTATAGCAGCAAACTGCTGCGGTGATAAAAAAACACTCCTCCTTACACCGGTGCGGTGCCTAAAAAGAGTGCTTTAAGCTGAGTCATCTACTAGTACTGCTTCTGTAAAAACAATTTATTCTTCTTCTATTACTCTATCCACCGCCGCACGGGAAAACTTCAAGTTTAAATTATCGGCAACTCGTAAAGATATACTACTTTCATCAATATCTTTAATTACCCCATGAATTCCCCCGATAGTAACTACCCGATCGCCTTTCTTCAAGCTTTCAAGCATTTCTTTGCGTATTTTCTGCTGTTTCTGCTGTGGCCTCCACAACAGAAAATAGAAAACGAGAACCAGCAAAATGATGGGAATAAAAGCACCAATGTTTTCCATTTAATTAACACCTCCATAAGTATTGATAAGTTGTGAACTCTTTTCCCGGTAGTACTGATCAAAGCGATCTTCTGATAGCGCGGTTCTGATCTCTTTCATCAGCCTATCCAGGTAATAAAGGTTGTGGTAAGTAGTTAACCGCAAACCCAGTATTTCCCCGGCATTAAGCAGATGCCTGATATAGGCCCGGCTGTAATGGCTGCAGACATGGCAGTCGCAGTCGTAATCAAGTGGGGCTGAATCAGCAGCATAAACGCTGTTGCGAATGGACAGGTAGCCTGCGGAAGTCATCACCCTTCCATTCCGGGCAATACGGGTAGGCAAAACGCAATCAAACAAATCGATGCCGTAACTGACACCTTCCAGCAGGGCGTCCGGTGAGCCTACTCCCATCAGGTAACGCACCTTTACTGATGGCAGTTCAGGAACGGTGTACTTTAATGTAGCATACATCAACTCTTTCGGTTCGCCTACACTTAACCCGCCAATCGCATAACCGGGAAAATCCATTTCGACTAACTGCGCTGCCGACTCGCGGCGTAAATCTTCATAAATACCGCCCTGGACTATGGCAAAAAGGGCCTGGTCTTCTCTGTAATGAGCCTGCTTACAGCGCTGTGCCCATAAACTGGTGCGTTTTACAGCGGCTTTGACCTCTTCATATTCGGCCGGGTATGGCGGACACTGATCAAAAACCATGGCTATATCGGCGCCAATAAAATTTTGCAGCCGGGTAACTCTTTCCGGGGTTAAGAAATGCAATTTCCCATCAATATGTGATGTGAAAGCAGCACCCTGATCATCAATCTTTCTCAACCCGCCCAGGCTGAATATCTGGAACCCGCCGCTGTCGGTAAGAATAGCCCCGGACCAGTTCATGAAGCGGTGCAATCCACCGTGCCGGGCAATTACTTCAACACCAGGCCGCAAAAACAAATGATAGCTGTTGCTTAAGATTAACCCTGTGCCCATTTCTTCCAATTCCCCGACAGTTATCGCTTTCACTGTACCCTGTGTGCCGACCGGCATAAAGGCCGGGGTTTGGATTGTTCCGTGCCCTGTATACAGGCTGCCGCTGCGGGCAGCGGTTTGCGGACACTGGCGGTTAATTGTAAATTTTACAGGCATACCCTTCGTCCATCCTATAGATTATCTTAAGCAGCTTTCAGTGTCAATTCAGCTTTTTACGATATTTAAAGATTTGCCGGCTAGATTATGAGCATACAATCACCAAAACTGTAAAAACGGTAACCTTTTTCAACAGCTTCCCGGTAAGCAGCCATAACCTGTTCATGACCGGCCAGGGCACTAACCAGCATTAAAAGAGTAGACCGCGGCAGGTGAAAGTTGGTCAGCAGGGAATCGACGACTTTAAATTCATAGCCCGGGTAAATATATAGATCGGTCCAGCCCTCACTCTTTCCTTCAAAAGCTTTATGATCAGCGCCGGCAGTTTCAAGTACCCGGCAGACTGTCGTCCCTACTGCGATAATTCTTCTGCCTTCCCCCCTGGCCTGCTTAAGCTGGTTAGCTGCTTTTTGATCAATGCTGTAATATTCCGAGTGCATGACATGATCGCGAATATCTTCTGTCTTAACCGGCTGAAAGGTTCCTGGACCAATATGCAGGGTAATAAAGGTGATTTCGACCCCTTTTTTTTCAAGAGCCCTAAAGACCCGCTCGGTAAAATGAAATCCGGCAGTCGGCGCGGCCGCTGAACCTTCTTTGACCGCATAGATAGTCTGGTACTGGTCAGGATCGTCAATTTCTTCCTTTATGTAAGGCGGCAGAGGTACTTTACCCAGCCTGGGCAGCATTTCTTCGAATGGAACAGGGGCAGAAAAACTTACCGCCCGCAGGTCTTTTTGGACATAATCTTCTATCCGGGCTTCAACACCATATGCTAAAGTTACTTTTACTCCCGGTTTTAACTTGCGGCCCGGTTTTACCATCGCTGCCCAGTTACCGCTATTTAACTTGTAAAGAAGCAGCATTTCAACAGCAGTTTTTTTTCCGGCCAGATTACCGTAAAGCCGGGCCGGTATAACTTTCGTATTGTTAAGTACAAGCAAATCTCCTTTATTTAGATAACCGGGCAGTTGATCGAAAATCACATGTTCTCTATTTCCGTTCAGGCGGTTTAAAACCAGCATCCGTGATTTGTCTCTTATTTCAAGAGGTTTTTGGGCAATTAGTTCAGCAGGCAGAAAGTAGTCATAATCACTTAATTTACATGTTCCCAAGCATTCACCCACTTTTATGGTTGACAGGATACTTAAAATTCCTGACGGGGTTATTATGTATAATTGCTATCTCCTTAAAAAATTTACCAGTAAAGTTAATAATATACTAACAATGATCATTGTTGCCAGGGGAAAATAGAAGGTAAAGTTGTCCCGCTGGATTAAAATATCGCCGGGCAGGCGGCCCAGGCCTAACCTGTTTAGTAATATGAATAATAGACCGATAAAGGCAATTAAACCTCCACCGATGAGCAGCAGCCTTCCAAAAGTTCCAAAATCAGGCAAAATTAACACTCCTAAAACATGTTAAGTATTTCCTTGATCGTTAACAAAGCTTTCTAAAAAAACAGCTTATATTGCCTGGTTATTGAGCCTGAAAAGGTTATACAACCTTTAAACCCGCCCGGGTCCACCTAATTTTCAACCCCGCCAACCATCACAGCAGCCTGTCACCACAGTTTCTGCTGGGGATCTTCTTTAGGCGGCAGATCCAGGTAAGTATATACTTCAGCGGTGACCATGCGTCCCCTGGCTGTTCTTTTAAGTAATCCAAGCTGCATCAGGTAGGGTTCATAGATATCTTCCAGGGTTTCCGGTTCCTCACTAATGCAGGCGGCCAGGGTGTCAAGACCGACCGGTCCGCCTTCAAATTTCTCTACTAAAGCTAAAAGCAGGCGGCGATCGATCTGATCCAGGCCCTGCTGATCAAGCTGAAGCATCTGCAGAGCTTTTTCGGCTACAGCAGCAGTTATAACATTACCGGCTTTAACCTGGGCATAGTCACGGACCCTTTTTAGCAGCCGGTTGGCCACTCTTGGTGTACCCCGGGAAGCCCGGGCAATTAGCTCTGCTCCCTCTTTTTCTGTTTGCACGTTAAGCAGGTTTGCCGATCGCATAATGATCTGTTCTAATTCAGAGGGAGTATAAAAATCGAGGCGATCGACAACACCGAAACGATCCCGTAAAGGTGAAGTCAAAAGACCGGCCCTTACTGTAGCCCCTATCATGGTAAAGGGCGGCAAGTCAAGGCGCAGTGAGCGTGCTCCCGGACCCTTACCGATAATTATATCAAGGGCGTTGTCTTCCATTGCCGGGTAAAGAATCTCTTCGACTGATCGGTTAAGACGGTGTATCTCATCGATAAAAAGGACATCACCGTGACCTAGATTAGTTAATATCGCCGCAAGGTCGCCCGGCCTTTCGATAGCCGGTCCGGAGGTTACCCGGATACTGACCCCGAGCTCCCAGGCAATGATGTGGGCGAGGGTTGTTTTTCCCAATCCCGGGGGACCGTAAAGTAAAACGTGATCAAGGGCCTCGTTTCTTTCCAGGGCGGCTTTAATGTATATTAACAGCTTTTCTTTTATTTTTTCCTGGCCGATGTATTCATCTAAACTGCGCGGCCTTAGTCCAGCTTCAAGCTGGGGATCATCTTCAGCCTGGCGCCGGGCAGAAACAATCCTATCCTCCATTTATTTGCTCCTTTCAACCAAAGCATTTCATTTATTGGCCATATTTTTCAGGACAAGTTTTAATAATTCTTCACGGGAAAGATCTTTATTATGATCAACTGCCCTTTTGACTGCCGTGTAAGCTTCTGTACCGGAGTAACCGAGGGAGCACAGCGCTTCAGTTATATCATCGACAACCGAGCAACCGGTGGAAGAAACCGAACCTGCTGCCAGTTCTTCGGTTGATATCACCCTGGGCAGTTTTTCTTTGAGCTCTAAAATCAGGCGCTGGGCAGCTTTACGTCCAACCCCGTGTGCCCGGCAGAGCTGAGCAACATTTTCTTCCAAAACGGCAACATATAATTCGGATACCGAAAAAATGGCCAGCAGGGACAGGGCTAGCCGCGGACCGAATCCGCTGACTGTTAGGATCAGGTTGAAAAGTTTGCGCTCTTCTGCCGTCCGGAAAGCGTAAATTAAAATCTCTTCCTCTTTAATGACCAGGCGGGTGTAAAAAGTGACTTCCTGGCCCATACGGGCCCGAATTTCAGGATCATCAACGGGCGGCATATCCAGCGATAGGCCGACTCCGCCAATTTCCAGAACTGCTTTACCAGCAGACACAGTCAAGAGAGTGCCTTTTAGATAATCAATCATTTAAGGCCTTCCCCCTTTTACCGCCTCCTGGTAGCGGCGGTTCTGCAAATGACAAAGAGCAACTGCCAGAGCATCTGCTTCGTCATCAACAGTAAGCGGTTGGGAGAGCCTTATAAGCACCTGGACCATTTTTTGAACCTGAATTTTTTCTGCTTTACCATAGCCGGCAACGGCCTGTTTGACCTGCAGGGGAGTATATTCAAAAAGATCGATGCCACATCTGGCAGCGGCTAAAATTATCACTCCCCTGGCTTCACCAACCTGAAAAGCGGTGCGCACATTTTTACTGAAAAATATTTTTTCAACAACCAGGGCCTGCGGGCTGTACTTTGATACCAGTTCGAAAATATAATTATGAATCGTTTCCAACCGCAAGGCAGAAGATTGATCTTTGCTGGTCCGAATACATCCCGAAACAAGGCACAGGTAATCACTGCCGCTTTCTTCGATTATCCCGTAACCGGTTCTGGCAACCCCGGGGTCTATCCCGATAACACGCATCCATTCACCTGTACTTTCTGTTCAAAAATCTTATTGTTTAAGCAAAAGCTGATCGGGAATGTCAAAATTGGCATAAACATTTTGAACATCATCATGATCATCGAGCGCTTCCATCAGCCGGATAATTTTATCAGCTGAATCGGGATCATTAATTTCGATCGTATTGCTGGGAATCATGGTCACCTCGGACGAAGCAATCGGGATTCCCTGATCGACCATTTGATTTTTTGCTGCTTCAAAGTTTTCCAATTCGGTAGTTATACTATATGTGCCGTCATCTTCAAGTTCTACATCTTCCGCCCCGGCATCCAGTGCGGCTATCATCAGTTCATCTTCATCAATGTTCAGTTCGTTTTTGTTTACAGTCATGTAGCCTTTACGGTTAAACATCCAGGCCACACAGCCTGATTCACCCAGGCTCCCGTTATAACGGGAAAATATATGCCTGATTTCGGCCACAGTCCGGTTGCGGTTGTCGGTCATCACTTCCAGCAAAACGGCTACACCGTCTACAGCATAACCTTCATAATAGGCCTGTTCATAACTTGATCCTTCCTGGTTGCCGGTGCCTCGCTGAATGGAACGCTGGATATTCTCATTGGGCATGTTATTGTCACGCGCTTTTTGGACCGCCAGCCGGAGAGTAAAGTTTGCATCGAGATCATCGCCGCCTTCCCGGGCAGCTACAGTAATTTCACGGGCCAGCTTGGTAAATATTTTACCCTTTTGGGCATCTGCCCTGGCTTTACGATGCTTGGTATTGGCCCATTTTGAATGACCGGCCATAGGTAGCCCTCCTTCTAATAAATCTGATCATGGGCATTGATCCGGTTCAATGCCCCTGAATTTGTTTTAACTGCTATTTAAAAATATAGCGGTGTTTTTCCAGAAACAACAGCAGGGGCAGTCCCAGGCCGTAGCAGGCAACCAGCTGTCCGACGCCGACCGAGGCTGCCGTCAGGTAAAAAGTATGAATGCCTTCCATCTCCAAAACAATGTAGAGCATCCAGCCAATTACAACGGCATTGATAATTACCGGGGGCAGCGGAACAAGATACTTGTTGCCTATTTTTGATACAAGATAGGCCGAGATCAGTGTGGCCAGGCTGCCAAATACAATATCCGGCAGTCCATATCCACCGAACATATTGGCAATTAATGTGCCGACAAACAGCCCGGGAATCGCTGCACCTGTAAAGTATGGCAAGACCAGCAGCATCTCTGCAATGCGAACCTGCACCGGACCGTAACTGATCGGAGCAAATGAAACCGTTAAAACGGCATAAATGGCAGCGATCATTGCCGCCCTGGTCCAGTAATTAAAGTGGCCCCTTGTATTATCTGTCATTACCAAAATTTCCTTGTTTTTTATTAAGCAGGGTGTCTGCGACCTGCTTTTACTATTATAATTTGATCCGGGTAAAAATGAAAGATTAAGCATTAAAAAAGCCTGTCTGATCCCTCTTTTTAAAAGCAGTCTTAAAAAAAGAGCAAATAATTGCTTCTTCTAACCCTTAAAACCGTCCTTTTAGTCTTTAAAGCGTTCTATGGTAAAATCTCTTAACATCTTTGCCGCTCCACTGAGCACTCTGCTGCGGTGATAAACCAGGTATAATGAACGCCTGAGATCAAGGTCACTAACAGGGAAGATGTCCACATTTCCCAAAGCAGACAGATCCTGAACTGAAAGCCGTGAAATAACCGTTACTCCAAGACCTTCTTTTACCGCCTGCTTGATCCCTTCAAGACTGTTGATATAGGTAATACCGGGGAAATTGACAACATCCAGGGATAGTTCCGAAAGTTTTTTTTCAAGCAGCTGACGGGTAGCCGAACCCTTTTCACGCATGAGCAGTTGATTTTTAAGTAATAGTTCTACCGGAACACCATCAGTATAATCAGCTTTATCGATCAGCCCCTTCGGGGCACATAAGACCAGTTCGTCTTCAACAAGTTCGACATATTTAAACCTTTCATCTTCTTTGATCGATCCGACAAAACCGAGGTCGTAGCTATAATTTAGTATGCCTTCTAATACAGCGCTTGTATCAAGGATGCTTACATTAAACTCGATAGAGGCAGCGATTTTTTTAAACCCGGCCAGGAGGGCGGGAAGCAGGTAAGATCCGGGTACTGTACTGGCGCCGATATAAACAAGCCCTGAAACCCTTTCACCTTGTCCGGACAACTTCTCACGGCACTCAGCTTGAAGATTGATTATTGAATTAGCGTAATCAAGAAAAATACGCCCGGCCTCGGTAAGAACCGGTTCTCTTGCCTTGGTCCGGTCAAGTAAAACTACCCCCAGTTCTTCTTCTAAAGCTTTAATTCTGACACTGACAGAAGGCTGACTGATAAACATTTTTTCTGCTGCTTCCGAAAAACTTTTTAGATTAGCTACATTGACAAAAGCCCGGATTTGTTCGAAATCCATTTTCACCCTCCATTGTGATTTTTAAATAAATGCTTTCTTTTAAAAATATCTAAAAAGATAAATCACGTTCTTCATCGAAATTAATCTTTATACTCTGTTTTATTTTATCCTTCCTCATCATTAGTCATTCCAGCCAAGTTAACCGGCATAATCAGCACTCCCAGATAATAATGTAAGGCTGACTTCCTATATTATACGTGTAATTAAACTATCCGTCTAATTATTGGGATTTATACAATCTTTACATTCAAATGCAAAGCCCACTCTTCTGACAGGTTTAAGACAGGTTTAAGAGTAGTATGGTTTAGCTTTTTAGTAGTTTTTATTGAAAAAGATCGTGCGTTTGTTTAATAACCCCGACCAGTCTTATTAGTAATCAATATTTAACGGTACTCATCCCAGTTTAATATAATGGTCATGGCATATTAAAAAATCTTAAGGAGGTTTGTTATGCGGGATCGTGTATTTATTATTATTGCCGGCGCTGTTGTCGGCCTGTTGGCAGTTATTCTTGTTCTACAGGGTAACCCGGCCAACATGGGTTTTTGTATCGCCTGTTTTATAAGGGATATTTCAGGCGCCCTGGGCCTGCACAGAGCCGGGGTTGTCCAATATCTCAGGCCTGAAATTATCGGGCTGGTTCTCGGATCATTTGTCACTGCTTTATATGTGCGCGAAT
Organism: Syntrophomonadaceae bacterium; assembly: GCA_007128625.1. GTDB lineage: Bacteria > Bacillota > Dethiobacteria > DTU022 > DTU022 > B1SED10-74M. The sequence goes on from SKXC01000159.1 coordinate 11,559, forward strand.
TTAAAGCTACCGGCGGATCAAGCCCGGTCCTTCGCTTTTTTCTGGGTATGCTCATGATGGCCGGTGCCCTTATTTTCCTGGGATGCCCGCTGCGGATGGTTCTAAGACTGGCCGGCGGTGACTGGAATGCCATGGTGGCATTACCGGGATATGTGCTCGGGGTATGGTTTGGAACTTTGTTTTTAAGAAGAGGCTACACCCTGGGCCGCAGTCAGGAGCAGGCGCCGGTAAACGGCTATGCCGGTCCTTTTATGGCCATCGTGCTTTTGATTCTGCTGGTTACTGCCCCGGCTTTTATTTTTTTCAGCGAAGAAGGACCCGGATCCATGTCTGCTCCGCTTTTCCTGACTCTTGGAGCCGGTCTGCTTGTCGGTATACTGGCTCAAAGGACCCGTTTATGCACCATGGGTGCCATCCGTGATTTGATCTTGTTTAAAGATTATCATTTATTCCTCGGCTTTGTGGCCATATTCGTGGTTGCCATGATTGGCAACCTTTTTACCGGCCAGTTTGCTCCCGGTTTTGCAGAACAACCAGTGGCGCATATAGATCATCTATGGAATTTCTCAGGCATGACCGTAGTCGGGCTGGCTGCCGTGCTTGCCGGCGGGTGCCCGATGCGCCAGCTGATTTTGACCGGAGAAGGACAAAGTGATGCCCTGATTACTGTTCTTGGCATGGCCGGTGGTGCTGCTTTTATGCATAACTTCGGCCTGGCCGGCAGCCCTGCCGGAGTATCTCCAGCCGGACAGTGGATTGTCATTATTTCCCTGGTTGTCCTTTTCATCATCGGCGCAGCTAATACCAGATTACTGGCCGCCGGTAAAAATAAGGAAAAAGCGAAAGCTTCTTAAGCTTGTATTGGAACTGGTTTGACTTAATAATCAAATGCTATAAAATATGAAATTGTAGGAGGCTATAAAATGACAGAATTAGTCGACTGCCGCGGGCTTTCATGCCCGGAACCGGTAATGCTGGCCAGGCAGGCCCTGGAAAAGGCTGCAGATCAGCCTGTAACCGTATTTGTCAGCAATGCTGTGGCCAGGGATAACGTAACCAGGGCGGCCAAAGCAATGGGGCGGCAGGTTAAGGTGGAAGATGAAGGTGAAGATTTTAAGCTGTTTATAAGCAAGTAAATATGCTTAAAAAGCAAATTTTAAAGGGAAACGGTTCTTATAATTATTGGATTGGATTTACCTTTATAGCTGTTTGAACCGTTTCCTTCTTTCCCGGAATTATCTCATAAATCATATCCGGCATCTTTGAACTGGCAACAACTTATTTTTTCTGAAGTTCTGAAAAGGAGTCAAGATGGTTTCAAGCTGTTACATTACCTTTCCAACTACTTTTTTTGCAATACGGGCAGAAAGTGTCCTGAAAAATCAGCCCTATTCTTTTAAAATGGTTCCGGTTCCGCGCAGTATCAGCTCAAGCTGCGGAACAGCCCTGCGCTGCAGCTGTGAAGATATCTCAGCTTTGAAAAATATCTTGCTGCAAAATGATCTTGAGCTGGAGGGTTTTTACCGACTGGAAGAATCCGGGCTTAAAACACCGGTTGCTACCACCCTGGATCTTGATCATTAGGGGAATATAAAAAATGAACAAAAAACTAAACTTATATTTCGACAATGCTGCTACTTCCTGGCCAAAACCGGAAGCTGTTTACGGGGCAGCAGAACGGCAAATGCGCGAAGCATGCGGTAATCCCGGTCGTTCCGGACATACCCGCACCCTGGAAGCAGATCGCCTTATCTACAGGACCAGGGAAGCGATAGGACGCCTGTTTAACATCCCGGATCCGGCCCGGGTGGTGTTTGCCTATAACGCAACAGATGCCCTTAATATTGTCATAAAGGGATTTCTTGAAAAAGGCGATCATGTTTTATATACTGCGATGGACCATAATTCGGTTTTGCGTCCGCTGGGCCGGTTGCGCCGTGATCAATTGATCACCACCACTATCATTCCCTGTTCTTTTCAGGGTTTCCCCGACCTGGAGTACCTGGAGAGTGCCTACCAGCCCAATACCAGGTTACTGGTTATTAATCATGCCTCCAATGTTACAGGAACAATAGCTCCACTAAAAGAGATGATTGATTCAGCCCATAAAAGAGGGGTAAAAGTTTTAGTAGACACCGCCCAAACAGCCGGTGTACTGCCGATCGATGTTCAAAATGACCATATTGATTTTTTGGCTTTTACCGGGCATAAAGGGTTACTGGGCCCAACCGGAACCGGCGGACTTTATGTCAGTCCCGGTAATGACCTGAAGCCTTTGCGGGAAGGTGGCACCGGCAGCCAGTCTGAACTGGATATTCATCCCGAAAGCATGCCTGAACGACTTGAGGCCGGAACCATGAACAGTGCCGGCCTGGCCGGTCTTCTGGAAGGAATAAACTTTATTTTTGATGTCGGAATAAAAGAAATACAAGAATCTGAACTAAAACTGCGAAAATACCTTTATGCAAAGCTGCAAAGCATGAAATCATTAACCCTGTACGGTCCTTCAGATTCCAACCAGGCCGTTGCTGTCATCTCATTTTCCATAGAAAACACCGACTGTGGTGAAATTGGCTACATACTGGAAAGCAGCTACGGCATTCTATGCCGCACCGGTCTGCACTGCGCACCACTTGCCCATCAGGCCATGGGCACTTTCCCTGAAGGCACTGTCCGGCTGAGCCCCGGATTTTTTACCAGGGAAGAAGATATTGACCACCTGGTTCATGCTATAAATGAAATTATCCGGTTTACCACCGGCTAGCCTGTCACTGGACCGGATTTTAATTTTTAACGAAAGCAAGAGCTATTTAAGAAAAACAAACAGGACCTTTTAAAAAAATACAGTTTATTATATCTGGTGCAATAGATCAGGAGATTACTTTAAATAGATCAGGAAATTACTTTAAAGTACGGAGGGAATATTTCATGAAAAAAATTGATTGCCGGGGACTAAACTGTCCCGAACCGGTTTTGCGTACAAAGAGTGCTCTATCGGAAAAACCTGCTGAAGGTTTAACTATAATGGTAGACAACCAGACTGCCCGTGATAATGTTTTGCGTTTTATCAACAGCAGTGGAAGTAAAGCAAACTGGCAGGAAAAAGAAGGTGTTTATTATATAACTCTAAAGGATTATAAAG
>SKXC01000080.1 GCA_007128625.1 Syntrophomonadaceae bacterium
AAAAAATATCCTATTGCCTGCATTTACCGGTTTTGCAATAGGATATTACAGATGTCTTTTAATTGCAATCTTTAGTAAACTTTAAAGGTTTATTTCGATATCACTTTCTTCCTGGAGCTCTTGTATATGAGCCATAAGAATTCTTTGTTCTTTTTCTTGTTTTTTCTGGACTGCCTTATCCTGACGAAGCTCTTCTTCCAACTGTGGTTTAATTTCTTCAAAATTATCTTCGTCTAAAAGATATCCGTATTTATCTTCTATTTGTTCTAAATACATTTTAACCTGTTCAGTCGGCACGTCCGGATCATCTTCTTCCAACAATTCTTTTAATTGCGCATACTCTTCACGCATCTGTTGATAACGATTTTCTACTTCCTCTTCACTCAATTCAATATTATCTTGATCAATCCGTTCTTCGGGGTTATCAGCCAGGTATGATTCCAGGTAATATTCCAGGTAATTTTGTATGCTTAATTCCCTGCTAATATCTTCAATTAAATCATCCCGGGTAATGCCGGCATTTTCCATTGCCTCTTCCAATTGTGCTTCTCCCCCGAATTGGGCGGCATATTCCTGGTAACGTCCTTCAACTTCTTCATCACTGACTTCTATTCCCTCTTCTTCAGCTTTTTGTTCCAGGAGAATGGGGATGATAAAATAGGTTTCAAGCACCTGTTCTTCCAGTTCTGGCAGCATCTCTGACATCTCATCACTGTCAAGGTCTATCCCCTGCTGCATATACTGCATTTTTTCCTGTTCTAAAGCCTGGTTAAACTCTTCTTCAGTGATTACTTCACCATTAACTGTGGCTATGATATCTTCATCTTCAAAAATTTCAGTCAAGCCATCGAACAGTCCCAGGAAAGCGCCTAAGCCCAACCCTGCGACAATAACTATGGCAATTGCCATATAGACTGTTTTGCGAGTTATCCTGGCTCCCGCACCGTTTTCTTTTTTTTCGTGATCCATACTTACCTCCTACTGCAAAAAAATTCAGTTTAGCGTATAATCAGCAAACTGGTTTTCATGATAACAGATAGGATATTTGTTTACAAGGGGGGCGGATAGTGTAAACTTTAGTTATGTTTCGCGGCAGGTTGATTTGTGGCACCTGAAAAGATATTTTTATTATATAATGACAGGAGATAGTGGATTTTATGATCAAGAGGCGGGAAATTTTTGTAGGGTGAAAATTAATCTACTGGAGGGTGTTTAGATGCCATTAGTCCCATTAGCAAATCTTTTAAAAAAAGCCGACCAGGGCGGCTATGCTCTTGGAGCATTTAATTGCAACAACATGGAGATAGTTCAAAGTATAGTTACCGCTGCAGAGTTAGAAAACTCACCGGTTATTATCCAGGCCAGCCAGGGAGCAATCAAATATGCCGGGTTGAATTACATTATTGCCCTTGCCCGCCAGGCTGCGGAGGGCACGGCCATTCCGGTTGTTTTGCACCTTGACCATGGAACCAGCTTTGATCAGGTAATGCAGTGCATACGTTTCGGTTTTACTTCGGTTATGTATGACGGTTCCCAATTACCCCTAAAAGAGAATATAGCCCAGACACGAAGGGTGGTGGAGGTAGCCAGGGTTTTCGGGGTATCGGTAGAAGCAGAGCTTGGGCGTATCGGGGGGACAGAAGATGATATCAGTGTTAGTGAAGCAGATGCTTTTTTTACCGATCCAACTGAAGCTGAACAGTTTGTGGCTGAAACTGATGTAGATGCGCTGGCAGTGGCAGTTGGCACCGCCCATGGTCAGTATAAAGGGGAACCAAAGCTTGATTTTGATCGTCTGGCTGAAATAAACCGGCGTATTTCCTGTCCCATGGTTTTACATGGTTCTTCAGGGGTTCCTGATCAGAGCATTAAGAGGGCCATTGAACTCGGGGTGCGTAAAATAAATATCGATACCAATATCCGGGAAGCTTTTGTCGGAGCGATGCGCAGGGTGTTGGCCGGCAATCCCTCTGAAATTGATCCCCGAAAAGTCCTTGGCCCGGCCCGCGAAGCGGCAGCAGATGTGATTGGTAACAAAATCAGGCTTTTTGGCTCTGCCGGCAAAGTATAATAAATTTTTTGCACCGCTCGAGAAGGATTTTTTTATTAAACGTCGAAGTAAGGAATCTGGTAGTAAATGTGAGGAAGAAAAGTGAATAATGTACGGATGAACCCGGTGGGAGAGTTCCGATTTTCGGACGCCGAAGGTGCAACCTTTCGCTAGGCAGGCGGAAGGGAAACTCTCAGGCTTAAGTACCATTGGGGGACGCATCTCTGGAGAGCACCCGCCAGTACGGGACACCGACGGGGAAAGCCCTTTAATTACTAATTAAAGTAGCAATCTCTCAGGTTATAAGGACAGAGCAAAAGCCAGCGGGCTTTTTCTGTCCTTTGTTTTTATTGTTAAAGATCAAATTTTTAAAAGAAAGGAGGATGGTAAGACTGATGAGTGAACCAAAGAAAACACCTTTTTATGAAAAACATGCTGCACTTGGTGGTAAGATTGTTGATTATAGCGGGTGGTTTTTACCGGTTCAATTTCCGCAGGGTCTGGTTGAAGAGGTTCATGATACCCGAAAACGGGCGACCATCTTTGATGTTTCGCACATGGGGGAAGTTGCTGTTGAAGGTAAAGATGCCGAAGCTTATCTGCAAAAGATATTGGTCAATGATATTTCCCGGCTTAAAGACAATGCGATCATGTACAGTCCGGTTTGTTATCCGGATGGGGGAGTGGTTGATGACATCCTTATTTATCGCCTTAGCAGCGAAAATTTTTTCCTGGTGGTTAATGCAGCCAACACCGACAAAGATTTTGACTGGTTTCAGGAGAATTCTTTTGGTGATGTCAGGCTGCAAAACCTCTCATCTGAATATGCCCAGATTGCCCTTCAGGGGCCAAATAGTGAAGCAATTTTGCAGGATTTGACTGAAATAAAACTGGCTGATATGAAATTTTATCACTTCTTGAGTGACGTGTCTGTTGCCGGTATAAACTCAATTGTGTCGCGAACTGGCTATACCGGTGAGGACGGATTTGAGGTTTACTGTAAAAATGATGGAGCTTCAGCTTTATGGGAGGCGGTATGGGAAGCCGGACAGAAAATGAACCTGCGTCCGGCAGGACTGGGAGCCAGGGACGTTTTACGCCTGGAAGCCTCTCTTCCCCTTTATGGCCATGAGTTAAGCAAAGAACTTACCCCCCTGCAGGCCGGTTTAAACCGTTTTGTTGCTCTTGACAAGGCTGTAGCATTTAACGGCCAGGAAGCCCTGAAGAAGCAGAAACAGGAAGGGTTTAGCCGGAAACTGTTTGGTCTGGAGATGCTTGAGCGTGGTGTGCCACGGGAGAATTATCCGGTAAAAGTTGACGAGCAGGAAATTGGTTGGATAAGCAGCGGGACTTACTCCCCGACGCTGGATAAGTTCATTGCCATGGCTTTTCTCGATCCCGAAACAGTAAAGCAAACGCAAGAAGTAAGTGTGCTGATCCGAAAACGTTCATACCGGGCAAGGATCATAAAATTGCCATTTTACAGGAGGGAACAATAATGGAATATAAGGTTGTTGATGGTGTTAAGTATACCCAACAGCATGAATGGGCTCGGCCGGAGGGCAATATTGCTGTTGTGGGCCTGTCTGATTATGCCCAGAACAAACTGGGAGAAATTGTTTTTGTTGAGTTACCCGATATCGGGGCGGCAGTTGAAGCAGGCAAGAGTGCTGCAGTTATTGAATCGGTTAAAGCAGTGGCCGATCTTTATGCCCCTGTGGATGGAACGGTAACCGAAGTTAACGAAACACTGCTTGATCAACCCGAGCTAATCAACCAGGATCCTTACGGCGAAGGCTGGGTTTTTAAAGTGGAGATAAAGGATGAAAGTCAGTTGGCTTCACTAATGGATAAGCCTGCTTATGAGGAGTTTATTATTAAAGAAGAAAAGGAGGAATAAAGCATGGGAGGTAAACACTACCTGCCTCTTACCGATGAAGATCGGCAGGAGATGCTTTCTACGATCGGGGTTAAATCTATAGAAGATCTTTTCAGCGACATCCCGGCTGAAGTACGCCTGCAACGAGAATTAGATTTACCGCCTGCTTTGTCAGAATTAGAGGCAGTCAAGCATTTAAATTCACTGGCAGCAAAAAACAAACATTTAAACAACTGTATATCGTTTATGGGGGCCGGAGTTTATGACCATTTTATTCCTTCAGTGATCAAACATATTACCGGCAGAAGCGAATTCTATACTTCTTACACTCCTTATCAGCCTGAAATTAGCCAGGGAGTTTTACAGGCAATATTTGAATATCAAACCATGATTTGCCAGCTAACCGGAATGGATGTAGCCAATGCCTCCATGTATGACGGAGGAACAGCTGTTGCCGAGGGAGCGATCATGGGTTGTGGGGCAACTCGACGCTCGAAAGCATTGGTTTCACAGGCAGTAAGTCCATTTTACCGGGCGGTGCTAAAGAATTATTTTAACAGCCGGGGTTTGCCCCTGGAAGAAATACCTCTTAAAGATGGGAAGACCGATTTTGCAAAACTGGAAGAAATGATTGATGATCAGGTTGCTTCTGTAGTATTGCAGCAGCCCAACTTTTTTGGTCTGGTTGAAGATTTTGATGGGGTTGCCGATCTGGTTCATAATCACAAGGCAGCCTTGGTCGTTTCTGTTGATCCCCTTTCTCTGCCTTTGCTTCAGGCACCTGCCGATTACGGGGCCGATATAGTAGTTGGCGAGGGACAAAGCCTGGGTGTGCCCCCCTCTTTTGGCGGTCCTTTGCTTGGGATTATGGCGGCACGGCAAAGTTTTGTGCGTCAGATGCCCGGACGTATTGCCGGTGAAACAGTAGATAGCGAAGGAAACCGAGGTTTTGTTCTAACCCTGCAGACCAGGGAGCAGCATATCAGGCGTGAAAAAGCTTCCTCCAACATTTGCTCCAATGAAGCGCTGGTTGCCCTGGCCGCAGCGGTTTACATGGCAGCCATGGGCCCCCAGGGTATGCACGAGGTTGCCGAGCAGTGCCTGCAAAAAACGGCATATGCCCGTCAGAAAATAACTGCTCTAAGCGGTTTTGAAGCGGCATTCAGCGGCCATAATTTTAAAGAGTTTGCCGTTAAAGTACCCGGCAAACCGGAAGATATAAACAAGAAACTGCTCCAGAAAGATATTCTAGGCGGAGTCGATATTTCTCCGTTTTATCCTGAGCTGGAGAATACGATGCTTTTTGCCGTAACCGAGAAACGAACCCGTGAAGAAATTGATACCCTGGTTCAGGAACTGGAGGGATGGAAATGAGAAAAGCTAAAGCCCTGCTATTTGAAATGGGACGTTCAGGTCGACAGGGATATTCCCTGCCGTCCTGTGATGTGCCGGAGAAACCTGTGGATGAACTGCTACCAAAAAAAATGCTAAGAACTGAACCACTGGAAATCCCTGAACTTTCAGAGGTGGAAGTAATTCGCCATTACACGGAGCTTTCCACCCGCAACTTCGGGGTTGATACCGGGTTTTACCCACTTGGTTCGTGTACTATGAAATATAATCCTAAAGTAAACGAAGAGGTAGCTGCCCTGCCCGGTTTTGCCTGCATGCACCCCTGCCAGCCCGAACATACTGTCCAGGGAGCCCTGGAGTTGTATTACAACATGGAACAGCATTTAAAAGAGTTAACCGGGATGGAAAGGTTTACCATGCAGCCTTCTGCCGGGGCCCATGGCGAGTTGACCGGCTTAATGGTAATCCAGGCCTATCATCGCAACAGGGACGACCATAAACGCAACAAGGTGCTCATTCCTGTCACAGCTCATGGGACCAACCCGGCCACAGTAACCATGGCCGGTTACGAAGTAGTCCAGATTCCCAGCGATGACCGGGGTAATGTCGATCTGGCAGCTCTTAAAGAAGCAGTTGATGATACTACCTCAGCCCTGATGTTAACCAATCCGAGTACGCTGGGTCTTTTTGAAGAAGAAATAACCGAGATGGCCAGGGTGGTCCATGATGCCGGCGGTTTGCTTTACTATGATGGAGCTAACCTTAATGCAATAATGGGGTACGCGCGCCCCGGTGATATGGGTTTTGATGTTGTTCACCTTAATATCCATAAAACTTTGTCTACACCACACGGCGGTGGTGGTCCGGGAAGTGGACCGGTCGGCGTTAAAGAAAGGCTGGTACCATACCTGCCGGTTCCCCTGGTTGGCAAAAAAGGTGATCACTTTTATTTTGACTACGATTTACCGGAAAGTATTGGCAAGGTTCATTCTTTTTACGGTAATTTTGGAGTAGTGATCAAGGCTTACAATTATATGCGTATGATGGGAGCTGAAGGCCTTAAGCAGGCTTCCACAGATGCCGTGCTCAACTCCAATTATCTGGCCAGCTTGCTTAAGAAGACCTACTATATTCCTTATGATAGGATTCGCAAGCACGAATTTGTTGTTTCTGCCAAACCGGAGAAGAAAAAAGGCGCGGGAGCCGGTGATATTGCCAAGGCCTTACTTGACCGCGGCTTCCACCCGCCCACGGTTTACTTTCCCCTGATTGTAGATGAAGCTTTGATGACTGAGCCGAATGATACCGAGAGTAAAGAAACTTTGGATGCCTATGCGCAGGCCATGGAAGATATAGCTAAAGACATTGATCAAGATGCAGAAAAAGTGGCAGCCGGTCCTTATCACACTGTAGTCGGACGTCTCGACGAGGTGCGTGCAGTTCGTAATCCGATATTACGGTGGGAAAAGAAGTAACTGCCGGATTATAAAACAAAAACATGTCAACTGATCATTTAAATGCAGTTTAGTTGTTTCAATCGGCATACTTGATCAAAGATCCGGCATAACAGGCATCTGTTTATGATCAGCAGCAGGGGCGGCAGGAAGATTCTACTTGTTTTTCTGCTTCCCCTGTTTAATATTTCAGCTTATAATATTTTAAAGAAATTGGTGCATCCATTCAAGCCCAGTAGTAATTGCGCTGATTTAACTTGAGTTAATCATTTAACCGGCAGGCTTATAAAAACCTGGAGGGCAGCTGTATGCAGCAAAAAAAATGGCAAGCGGGCAATCAATTGGAAAGAATATTGAATCAAGCCTGGCAGAAGCGGCAGGCTAACTTTCCTGACACCATTGAATTTGTTACTCCAGGCCGCACTTTACCGGTGAGTGTAACCGGAACTGCCTGTTCTTTAAACTGTGCCCACTGTTCCGGGGTTTATCTGCGTAATATGGTTTCGTTAAATACAACCCTTGCCGGTCCGGCAGGAGAGGAGAGCAGTTACCTGGTTTCGGGTGGATCTGATAAGCACGGCAGGGTGCCTCTGCTGGATAACTGGACTAAATTAAAAAAACTGGCTGAACGGGGGCCTCTAAACCTTCATACCGGCCTGGTAAATGAAGAAGAGGCCCGTCAGCTGGCTGATGTAGCTGCTGTAGTTTCCTTTGATTTTGTCGGGGACAATGATACCATTGCTGCAGTTTATGGTTTACCGGTTACGGTTGAGGATTACCTGGATTCATATCGATTCCTGCAGAAGTATTCCAGGGTAATTCCCCATCTTTGTATTGGGCTTAATAAAGGGAGGATAAAAAGTGAATACGAGGCTCTTCAAATGCTCAGACAGGAAAAGGTGGAAGCGATCAGTATGATCATATTTCGGCCCACAGCGGAAACTGCATTTAGCGATTGCTTGCCACCACCCCCGGAAGAGGTGGCTTATTTTATTGCTTCCGCTCGCCTCATGTTTCCACATACGCCTCTTTATCTCGGCTGCATGCGTCCCGGTGGGCGTTACCGTGAACAGGTAGATGTTTATGCACTTAAAGCAGGAGTAAACAAGATTGTTATCCCTTCACCTGCAGCTCGCAGACAGGTGATCCGGCTTGGCCTAACAGTTAGCCTTTCCGAGGAGTGTTGTTCCCTATGATTCGTGTCTCGGCCGGAACTGCCGCTTGTATGGGTTTAACTCCTAATAAAATGGATGCTTATCCGAAAACAGCATACCTTCTTTCCGGAAACAGCTGCCTGATGAATTGTTCTTTTTGTCCCCAGGGAACAGGGAAAAACGAAGGACTCAACCGGTTGGGCCGGGTTACCTGGCCTGAATTCCCCTGGGCAGATGTTAATGATAGTTTAATTAATGCCGAAAAAAAAGGCTTCAGGCGAATCTGTCTCCAATCAGTCAGACATCGGGATGGAATTGAAACCCTGCTGGGATTAATTGACCGCTTAAAACAATGGTCAAAACTGCCAATTTCGCTTTCAGCCTGGATCCAGGATGAAAAAGAAGCGGTTTCGCTAATTGAGGCCGGTGTAGAAAGGATCGGTCTTTCACTTGATGTGGTCAATCCATCGGCTTACCAAGAATTAAAAGGTGGTTCTCTGGATGAACGTCTTGATTTGCTGCTTAACTGTGCCCAAAATCTGCCCGCACGAATAAGCACTCACATAATATGTGGTCTTGGTGAAAGCGAAGCGGAAGTTCTTTCGCTGATCGATAAGCTGGTGGAAGCCAAAGTGACAGTAGCACTTTTTGCCTTTGTGCCCCTCAAAGGGACTCCGCTGGGAAAATGGATTTCACCGGCTGTAGATTCATACCGCAGAATACAGGCCGGCTGTTTTTTACTGCGTTCGAACTCAGCGCGTTTATCATCTTTTGAATTTGAAAAGGGGCGCCTGGTGTCATTTGGAATCCCTGCTCAGCAGTTAAAATTACTTTTAGCTGACGGATCAGCTTTTCAGACCAGCGGCTGCCCGGATTGCAACCGTCCTTTTTACAATGAACGACCTGGTGGTATAATCTATAATTATCACAGGGGGCTTAATAAAGATGAAATTGAAAAAGTCTTAAAAGAACTACTCGATTCATTGAAAAAGTAGACTTTTCAATTGATGAAGGAGGACTCAGCTTTGCGTTATCAATGGCGCCTTATCCTGGACCCTCCATTGGCCGGACAAGAAAATATGGAAAAGGATATAGAACTAATGGAAGAAGTGGCCACGGGCAAATGCCCTCCCACACTTCGTCTCTATCGCTGGTCGCCTCCGGCTGTATCGCTGGGTTATTTCCAGGATGAAAATGAGGTGGTTGATATGACTGCCTGTTTCGCAGCCGGGGTTGATGTTGTCCGCCGGCCAACGGGTGGGCGGGCAGTGCTTCATGACCAGGAACTGACCTACAGCATTATTGTGCCCGAAATACATCCCTTTATCGACAGGGGGGGCGTAATGGATGCCTACCGGGCTATAAGCCGCGGGATAGTTACAGCTTTTAATTTGCTAGGTATCCTGGCTGCAGTTACACCGGAAGAAAAGAACAGGGCCGGTTTGGCACCCGGTTCATGTTTTGACAGTTCTACAGCTTACGAAATCCATGTTGATGGAAAAAAAGTGGTCGGCAGTGCACAGCTGCGCAGAGATGGTATTGTTTTACAGCACGGTGCCATACTACTAAAATTACCGGCAGAACTATACCGGAAGGTCTTAAAAAGCGATTACTGCCGGAGAGAACAGGTTAAAGAATTTGAGCTTGGTGAAAAAGCAGCCGGCCTGAATGACCTGGGTTATAATGTCAGTTACGATCGTCTGGCCCGGGCACTGGTCAAAGCATTTTCAATGATCATCCCGGCAGTATTTACCAGTTCACATGGACTAATTAACAATAAGGGGGATTAGCAGTTGAGCGAAAAATATCAGGTAACAATAATCGGAGGCGGCCCGGGTGGCTACCTGGCTGCACTAAGAGCCGCTTCATTGGGGTTAAAAACAGCAGTTGTTGAGAAGGAAAAGTTAGGTGGAGTATGTCTGAATCATGGTTGTATACCGACCAAAGTTTTAACCCATGGAGCCTCTTTATATCGCCGTTTCCATGCGGCCGGAGAATTTGGTTTTGATTTTCAAAGTATAGATTTTTCATTTGGCCGGCTCCAGGAGAAGAAAAAAGCGGTTGTTAAAGAATTGACTGATCATGTTGGTGTACTGCTTGAAAACAGCAGGGTCGAAGTATTTTTCGGCAAAGCCAAAGCAGTAAATCCTAACCTGGTCAGTATAGTTCTGGCCAGCGGTGAAGAAATAAAGATAGAAACAGAGAATATTATTCTGGCTACTGGCAGTGAAGAAATATTTCCGCCCACACCCGGGCTGGATTTGCCCGGGGTGATTACTTCCTGGGAAGCTTTGGCCCTTGATGAACTGCCGGAAACCATGGCTGTTATCGGCGGAGGAGTGATCGCCCTGGAAATGGCCTCCATTTTCTCTACCCTGGGTACGAAAGTGACCATTGTTCACCGCAGTGAACGACTGCTGCGCCGGATGGATCTGGAAATGGTTCGTCGTTTATCCACTTACCTGCGAAAAAGCGGCTTGCAGATTATGATGAATACTCCTGTTGAAAAGATTGAAGAAAATGATGACGGTCTAAAACTTACTGTTGCTACTAAGAAAGGGCAGGAAGTTTTAGAGGCTGAAAAAGTTTTGCTTTCAGTAGGACGTAAGGCCACTTTTGGCGACCAGGATCTAAATGCGCTGGGAGTTGAATATGATAAAGAGGGAATCAAGGTTAACAGCAAGATGGAAACTACTGTTCCGGGCATTTATGCTGCCGGTGATGTTACGGCTCCGGGTTATTTTTTGGCTCATGTTGCCTATCATCAGGGATTGATTGCTGTTGAAAACATAGCCGGTATCGATGCTCATTTTGATGGATCAGTTGTTCCGGCCTGCCTGTTTACCGATCCCGAACTGGCCTGTGTCGGTTTAAGTGAAGAGGAGGCCAGGGAAAAAGGTTTTGAAAACCTGCAGATTGGCAAGTTCCCATTTTCTGCCTGTGGAAAAGCAGCAACCCAGGGTGAAGATGAAGGAGCAGTTAAAATTATTGCTGCCGGTAATGAACAAAAAGTTATTGGAGTCCATATCCTGGGTCCCCATGCTTCTGATCTAATCCAGGAAGGATCCCTGGCTGTGGCCAGGGGAGCTGTTGCTGCCGAACTGGCCGAACTTATCCACCCCCACCCGACCTTATCTGAATCGGTATGGGAGGCGGCAATGTCTATCAATAAAGCCCCTCTTCACTTCGGGCGCCGATGAAAAAAATAGGGCTTATCGTCAATCCCGTGGCCGGTATGGGTGGAAAGGTCGGCTTAAAAGGAACCGACGGGCAGGATATAGTCGAAAAAGCTCGGGCTATGGGGGCCCGTCCTGAGTCGGCACAAAAAGCGGCTGTTGCCCTGCAGGTTTTATCTGCAATTAAGGAGGAAATTGAATTAATTACCTGTCCGGGGGAGATGGGAGAGGATGTTGCCCGCCGTTGTGGCTTTGAACCGCAGTTAATATCGGGAATCAGTGGGCAGACCACTGCAGATGATACAGAAAAAGCAGCCCGGGATTTGGCCGGTCTGGAAGTGGATTTGCTTCTTTTTGTTGGTGGTGACGGAACGGCCAGGAATATCTACAACGTGCTTGGTGATAATTCTGCTTTACCGTCGATTGGTGTTCCGGCCGGGGTAAAAATACATTCAGCTGTTTACGCCACTAATCCCCGTAACGCCGGGGAGCTGGCTGTTCAGTTTCTTCAGGATGCCAGCCTTCCTTTGCGCAGGGCCGAGGTCATGGATATAGACGAAGAGGCCTTTCGGGAAGGCCGTCTTTCTGCTCGCCTATACGGTTATCTCCAGGTGCCCTGTGCCGGTGATTTGATGCAGCATTTAAAAATTGGTGGAACAGGAACGGAAGCATCTGTCCTGGAAGCAATTGCCGACAGTATTGTTGAAAAAATGGAGCCGGATATAGTTTATATCATCGGTCCCGGATCGACAATTGAACCTATTATGAATAAGCTTGGTTTAAAAAATACCCTGCTCGGGGTGGATGTGGTTTTGAACAGGAAACTTGTGGCTAACGATACCAATGAAAAACAGCTGCTTGAGCTGATTGCCGGTAAACAGGCTAAAATTGTGGTTACCGTAATCGGGGGACAGGGTTATATTTTTGGCCGGGGCAATCAACAGATCAGTGCAGATGTAATCAGGCAGGTAGGAAGAGAAAATATTATAGTTGCAGCTACCAGGGAGAAAATCTTTTCCCTTGAATACGAACGATTGTTTGTTGATACCGGGGATGAAGAAGTTAATAAGATGCTATCAGGTTATATGAAAATTGTAACCGGGTATAACGAGGAATTAATATACCGGGTTGGTTAATGATCCTGTCTGTAGTTAAGAGCAATAAATGTTATAATTAAAGGCAGGAGACAGCCTGGTTTCTAACTAAGGCAACTGCCTTTTTATTTGTATAATGTTTTAAATGAATCATGGCAGCTGCAGCAACGTGTACGGTTTATTATCTATTCAAGTTTCTGCGTAAATGTAAATCTTTCAAGACAGGAGATGTAATTGTTGTCGCTAATTGAAGGTGAAAAAGAACATATACTTGCTTGTGTAAAGGAAGTCCTCGGTGAGAACACGAAAACCCGTGAGAATTTGATTCCCCTTTTACAACAGGTCCAGCATAAACTGGGTTACCTGCCGTCCCTGGCCATGGAGAAAATTGCTGAAGGGGTAAATGTCCCTACGGTTGACATTTACGGTCTGGCTACGTTCTATAACCAGTTTAGGATGAATCCGCCGGGTAAACACCAGGTTAAAGTTTGTCTAGGGACTGCCTGTTATATGGTTGGTGGTGATATTACCCTGGAATCTTTTGAACGTCGAATGGAAATAAAGGAAGGGGAAACAAGTCCCGATCGATTATTTAGCCTGGAACGGGTAGCCTGTGTTGGCTGCTGCACCCTGGCGCCGGTAGTAGTAGTTGATGATAAAGTAGAAGGCAAGGTTACTCCGACCAGGGTTGATGGAATTATGCTCGCCTTAAATGAAGAAAACGGAAAAGCTGCCGCAGAACAGAAACCAGATCAGTCAGAGGGTGACGATAATGGTCACAGCTAATAAACCACAGGATAACTATAAAAAAATGTTTGAGCAGGCCCGGGAACAGGTGCAGTCCAGGCAGGAGAAGTCCCGGGTATTAATTGGAACAGCCTCATGTGGGCTGGCTGCCGGTGCCGAGCAGGTCAAGGAAAGTTTTTGCCGCGAAATTGAGTCCAGGGGTCTGGATGTAGAGATAATAGAAGTAGGTTGTATCGGGCACTGCTATGCCGAGCCGCTGGCTATAATAGACAAACCCGGTTTTCCACCAGTCTGCTATGGATATCTTGACGAAGGCCTGGTTCACCGCTTAGTGGAGGACTTCATAGCCGGCGATGACCCTTCTTATGAATATGCCCTGGCCGCCCTTGAACGTAATGACGAATTTCCCACCTTTGAAGATTTTCCCCGTGGTGTTTACGAGAAAAAGGTAATCCTTGAGAACTGCGGTTTGACTGATTTCAGTAAAATTGAAAGCTATATCGCCCGCGAAGGATACAGTGCCCTGGCTAAAGCCCTTTCTGAGGAACCGAAGCAGGTTCTTGAAGAAGTGAAAGCAGCCCGTCTGAGGGGTCGTGGGGGAGCTGGTTTTCCGGCCGGCACCAAATGGGAAGCCTGCATGAACAGCAGTGATGATGAAAAGTACGTCATCTGCAACGCCGATGAAGGAGATCCCGGAGCTTTCATGGATCGCAGCATCCTGGAATCAGATCCTCACCTGGTCTTAGAAGGCATGATCTTGTGCGCTTACGCGGTGGGTGCCCGGCAGGGTTATTTATACATCCGGGCTGAATATCCCCGGGCCGTAGAACATATCCAAAAAGCTATTGAAGAGGCCAGAAAGAAACAACTGCTTGGTTCTTCTATACTGGGCACCGGTTTTTCATTTGACCTCCAAGTATTTCAGGGTTCTGGGGCATTTATCTGCGGAGAGGCAACAGCCCTGGTCAATTCCATGGAAGGTAAAATGGGTATGCCTGAAAGCAGGCCTCCGCGACTTGTTGAGCATGGTTTTAGGGGTAAGCCAACTGTTCTTAATAATGTCAAAACCTTTGCTTATGTGCCCCTGATTGTAAACCGGGGTGCAAAATGGTTTAAAGGTATTGGCACTCCGGATAGTCCGGGAACTGCTGTTTTTTCGCTAGTTGGTAAAATTAACAATACCGGCCTGGTTGAAGTGCCTATGGGTACAACTTTACGTCAGTTGATTGAAGAGGTTGGTGACGGATTACCAGAGGGACGTGAATTTAAAGCTGTGCAGATTGGAGGCCCCTCCGGTGGCTGCCTGCCTGAATCAGCCCTTGATGTACCTATAGATTTTGATTCTCTTCATGAAGCGGGGGCGATTATGGGCTCAGGTGGACTGGTGGTAATGGACCAGGACGATTGTATGGTAGCAGTAGCCCGCTACTTCCTTGAATTTACTCAGCACGAATCCTGTGGAAAATGCACTTTTTGTCGCCTGGGGACCAAGCACATGCTTGATATTCTTACCGGGATAACCAGGGGCCAGGGTGACGATCAAACCTTGCAGCTGTTAAAGGAGTTAAGTGAAGATGTCCGTGACGGTTCTTTATGCAACCTGGGTTGTACTGCTCCCAACCCGGTATTAACCACTTTGAAATATTTTCACGATGAATATAAGGCTCATATAGAAGAAGGCCGTTGTCCGGCCCTGGTATGCCGTGACTTGATTCTATATTATATTGAACCGCCGAAATGCAGCAAGCTGTGCAATGTTTGTGTGGGCAGTTGTCCGACCGAGGCTATTTATACCCGGGATGACGGGCTGAAAGCAATTGACCAGGACAAATGTGTGAAGTGTGATAATTGCCGCAAAGCCTGCCCGCCTGAATATAATGCGGTGATCAAACTGTCTCCCCCTGTTTTACCGGCAGAAAAGGAGCGTAAAGCAAAATGAGTGAGCATGTTAATATTACTATTGACGACCGTGAAATAAAAGTCCGTCCCGGTGAAAAATTACTCTGGGCAGCCCTGGAAAACGATATCTATATTCCTCACCTTTGCGCCATAAAAGAAGAAAGCAGACCGAATGCTTCCTGCCGCCTCTGTTTTGTTGAAATTGACGGAATTGATTATCCGGTTGCTGCCTGCACAAGGCAGGTCGAAGAGGGAATGGTAGTGAAAACACGGAGCACGAAGGTGGATCGCCTGGTTAAAACTGCTTTTGAATTGCTCCTTTCAGATCATAACTTGAAATGTAGTGAATGTCCGGCCAACCGTAATTGTGCTTTACAGAGAATAGCTAAAGAAAGGGGCCTCAAGCTTAAGCACAACCGGTTTAAACCGATTGGCAGGGAATTTGAACTTGATGACAGTCCGGCTGAATTTGCCTTTGATCGCAGCCGTTGTGTCCTTTGCGGGCAGTGTATCTGGGCTGATCGGGTCGGGGCGGAAGCATGGATATTTGGCTTTGCCAATCGCGGCATCGATCGGGTAGTGACTACTTTTAACAATCTGCCCCTGGCTGAATTGAAATGTAATGAATGCACCCTGTGTGTGGATGCCTGTCCGGTTGGTGCTCTTTACTACAAGAGAGAACAAAAAGTTTGAAAGCAGGAGTTTTTTTACAATTACAACCATCTATGCTATACTAATTATAGAGTCTTCTACAGAGGTAGGAGACCAATATTTTATGGGAGCTGATTGTTATGTCCGGATTGATTGGTGTATTTGGTGAAAAAGACGATACGACCGATATGGATCCGCTGATAGAAAAGGTTAAGTTTCGTGGAACCTGTTTAGAGAAGGAATGTGAGGATGACTGTCAGAGCTTAGCTGTTTTAAGCAGCTCTTCTCATGACTTTGACAGTTTATCATCGGCTGCTCTTGATGGTTACCTGGTATTTTCTGAAGAAAAAGAAGGAAATACCCTGCAGGGCAGTGAAGCAGAAAATAAGTTCTGTGATCTGCTGAAAAAAGAAGGCCTTTCCTGTTTTGAAAACATTGAGGGAGAATTTGCTCTTGCCTATTTTGGAGAAGATGGCAGTTGCCTGGTAGCTAGAGATCCCTTTGGTGTTAAACCACTTTATTATACTATCAAAGAAAAAACTTTATATATTGCCCCGGAAATAAAAGCCCTGATTGATCTGGAAAGCCCTATCAAAGAAGCACCGCCCGGAAGCTATTATGAAAGAGGTAAAGGCTGGATCAGGTATTACAACCTGCCCAAGGTTTTTAAAAAGAGCCGGCTATCGCTGCAGCAAGCTGAAGATAAAATGCGTCATTTGCTCTGGCTTGCTGTTGAAGAACGTATTACTGATGTGGAAAATCTCGGTGTCTATTTAAGCGGTGGTTTGGACAGTAGTGTTGTAGCTGCCCTGGCTTCAGAAATATCTTCGGAGCAAATAAGCACTTACACCGTAGGAGTTAAAGGCAGCAAGGATATTGAATATGCCTCTATAGTTGCTGATCGTATCGGCTCAAAACCTCATGTTTATACTTACAACCTGGATGAAATGCTCGATATTCTGCCTTTGGTAATATATCACCTGGAATCTTTTGACTGCGCTTATGTCCGCTCGTCAATTCCTAATTTTATTGCTGCCCGTCAGGCTGCAGCTGATGGACGCAGGGTGATGCTAACAGGAGAAGGCTCAGACGAGATATTTGCCGGCTATAGTTATCTTAAAACGCTCGATTCTGAAAAAGAGATCTCTTTAGAAATTGAAAACTTTATTAAAAATCTCAGTCGTACAGGTTTGCAGCGGGTGGACAGGATGAATGCCGCCCACGGACTTGAGTGCCGGGTTCCTTTTTTGAAGCCTGCCTTGCTTGAACTTGTTCAACAGTTTCCTCTCGACTGGAAGCTCCATGATCGGCAGCATGAACCGGTCGACAAGTGGATTCTCAGAAGAGCTTTTGAAAAAGAGCTTGGAAGCAAGGTGGCCTGGCGCGAAAAAGAACAGTTTGATCAGGGTTCAGGTTCATCAGATATGCTAATTGCAATTGCTGAAGAAAAAATAAGTGATGATGAATTTGCTGAAGAGTCAGCAGAAGCCCCGGTACCGGTAAGAAATAAAGAAGAGCTATATTACTACCGCATTTTCAGGAGCTACTATCCGGAATCGGTTCTGCCCCTGGTTGGTCGGTGGACTAAAACCAGTTAACATTGACAGTTTTTATACTATAGGGACTTCCCCGATATTTTTAATTAACTTTGATTAGCGGGGATGTCTCCCTGTTTATAATGATTTCCTCTTAAACTGCTAATATGGATAGTCCTGTTATCTATCTAAAGAAGCAATCAATCAATATTTGAAGACAAGGAATTTGTGTTGTACTTTTAACAAGAGGAGAACTGCTGATGAGCTATAAAGCGATTATCTTTGATCTCGATGGAACCCTGCTGGATACCTTGCAGGATCTGGCCAATTCGGTTAACACTATCCTTAGTCAGAAAGGTTTCAAGGAGCATCCGGTTGATAATTTCAGGTTTTTCGTCGGAGAAGGGATCGAAGTGCTTGTAAAAAAAGCTTTACCCGCAGACAAGGCTGAAGGCAAATATATAACAGGTATTGTAAATGAAGTAAAAGAAGAATATAGCAGACGGTGGTCTGAGCATACCAGGCCTTACCCGGGTGTGCCTGAAATGCTCGATTTTTTGCAAGAAAGAAATATCCCCAAGGCGATCTTTTCAAATAAACCTCATGAGTTTACTACCGCAACCGTAGAAGCGTTATTACCCGGTTGGGATTTTACTGATGTATGCGGGATAAAAACAGGTGTTTCTCCAAAGCCTGATCCACAGGGAGCCCTGTTTATTGCTGAAAAAATGCAGATTAAACCAGAAAAGATTATTTATTTAGGAGACACCAGGACTGATATGCAAACCGCTGTGGCCGGAAATTTTTTTCCGGTAGGCGCCCTGTGGGGTTTTCGCCCGGCAGAAGAACTGCTGGACAGTGGGGCCAGGATACTGGCAAAATCACCGCAGGATGTTATAGATCTTTTTCATTAACAGTGCTCATGGACATGGAGCTGCCTTTTCACGAGGCTCAATTTATTAATAGTCAGATCAGGTAATTAATTCAAACGGGAGGAAAGTATTGAATTATTTTTTTCATGTTTCAAATTGGAGGGTGTCATGGCTGTAAATGCAGCATATGTTGTAGATTTTGACGGCACAATTACATCCGGTGACCTTTCTTCTGAATTGGCCTCTTATTTTGGCGGCAATATTTATCTGGAAATTGAAAATAAATACAGACGCAGGGAAATGTCTATACGTGATTGGCTGCACCAAATAGGGCAGCTTCTTCCCCCTGATTTGAATTTACTGCTGGAGAAATCGTTGGAATGGGTAGTTATTCGGCCCGGATTCCAAAGCTTTCTTGATCACGCCCAGAATCAAAATAGCCCGGTTATAGTTGCCAGTGATGGTTTTGGGTTTTATATTGAACCGGTTTTAAAAAAATATGGATTTCTTGATCAAATCAACTGCATTTACCGCAATGAAACTACCGTCAGTAAAAGTGGAAAGCTTGAGGTGACCTGCCCGCATAAACACAGGGTATGTACAGTTTGCGGTAATTGTAAAGCAGCCCATGTGATCGAAATAAAAAAAGGGGGCAAGCCGGTTATTTACATTGGGGATGGGAGCAATGATCGTTTTGGTGCTTCATGGAGTGATCATATTTGCGCCCGTGATAAATTAGCCGAAAGATGCCGGGAATTTAATTTTGACTACTCGCCATGGTATGATTTTTACGATATTATTAAAATTGAGAAACCTGAATTAAAGGATTGCTCAGAAAGTTCTCTTTGCTGTCCACAGGGAAGCGGTATAAAAAGTTTAGCTTTGTGATAATATTATAAGGCAGGGGGTTGCTCGATGGAGTATTTGGAAAAGATTGCTCGTCTGGCTGAACTGATTAAAGAAAATGAACGTTTTTATGTTCTGACCGGGGCCGGTATCAGTACCGCCAGTGGAGTCCCCGATTTTCGTTCACCGGGAACCGGTTTGTGGGAAAAAGTCGATCCAATTGCCACATCGTCAGTTGATGTTCTACATAATAACCCCCGTTTATTTTATGAAGCGGGCTTCAGTCGTTTCACCAGGTTATCTTCAGCTGAGCCAAACCAGGGCCATTACATGCTGGTACGGTTGGAAGAGCTTGGTTACCTGAAGGGCCTGGTAACCCAAAATGTCGATGGACTGCATGTTAAAGCCGGTTCAAAGAATGTTTGGGAGGTGCACGGGCATCTGCGATCTGGTTACTGCCTTGGCTGTAAAATGAAATATCCTTTTGAGGAGCTGGTCCATCAGGTTGATTTAAAGCACATTCCCCCTGTTTGCCATAACTGTCACAGCACCCTCAGGCCGGATGTGGTTTTATTTGGAGATCCGATGCCGGATTTTTTTCTGGATCTCTACCAGGAGATTCAGCGGGATTGTGATTTTATGCTGGTTGTGGGCAGCAGCCTTGTCGTATATCCGGTTGCTGACCTGCCTCGCCTGGCAGGTAAAATGGCGATCATTAATAACCAGCCGACTGATTATGACCAGAGGTCGGAAGTGGCTATCAGTGAGGATATCAGCAAAGTTTTAAACGATCTGGTCAAAGAGCTTGAGAGTAATTGAGAGAGGTATTACTAATTAAGTAAGTCAATATTTACCAATATATCAACAGGGAGGATTTTCCATGCATTTAAAAAAGCCTCAGGAAGTGTTATTGTTAGGGCCGGGCCCCAGCCCTGTACACCCACGAGTACTGGAAGCTATGGGTCAGCACACCCTTGGACACCTGGATCCCGATTTTTTTCAAATAATGGATCAAACTAATAATTTATTAAGGCTTGTATTTGAAACAAAAAACCGGATAACTTTTCCGGTTTCAGCTACAGGCAGTGCCGGAATGGAAGCGGCCCTGGTCAATATCCTGGAACCGGGAGATAAAGCTGTAATCGGGGTAAACGGAGTTTTTGGACAGCGTATGGTTGATGTGGCCTCACGCTGCGGGGCTGAGGTTATCGAAGTAGATGCTGAATGGGGCCGGCCCATAGATCCGGAACTGCTTGAAAAAACCCTTTCTGCACAATCCAAAGTGAAGCTGGTCGGTGTTGTTCATGCCGAAACCTCCACCGGTGTGCAGCAGCCCCTGGAACCGGTGGTCGACGTAGTTCGTAAATTTGATGCCTTGCTTTTAGTCGATGCGGTGACTTCACTGGGAGGACTGCCGGTTGCGGTTGATCGCCGCGATCTCGATATTGTCTACAGCGGGAATCAAAAATGCCTGGGTGCTCCTCCCGGACTGGCTCCGATTACCTTCGGGGAAAGGGCACTTGAAAAATTTCAGGAAAGAAAGAGCAAGGTGCAGAGCTGGTACCTTGACCTTTCCTTCTTAACCCGTTACTGGGGAGAAGAACGGTTTTACCACCACACGGCCCCTATAAATATGATTTATGCACTGTTTGAGGCCCTGTCAATGATTAAAGAAGAAGGTCTGGAAGACAGGTTTGCCCGGCATAGCTTGCACAGTAAAGCCCTGATAGCGGGCTTAAAGGCACTTGGTGTAAACACGGTTGTTTCCGAACAGCACCGTCTGCCCAGTTTAAACGCAGTCTGGATTCCCGAAGGTATCGATGATGCGCAATTACGTTCCAGTTTGCGCCGGGATCATTTAATTGAAATCGGCGGCGGTTTAGGTCCCTTTAAGGGTAAAGTCTGGCGTATCGGCCTGATGGGTAATGGTTCAAGACGTGAAAATGTAGAACGCTTATTAAAAGCATTGAGCGAGATTTTGAACAACCTGGGACATAAATGTTCCGGCGAAGAAGCACTCTCGGAAGCAGGGAAAATATACCAGTAAACTTTTAAATTATTTTTCCTAATTTTAATTATATGATTTGATTAAACGGGTTTAACCAAACTGGTCTCATCCTTAATCAACCGCTATCAAATACTTGTTACTGTTTCCAGGAACAGTCTGAATCATATCCTTTCACAGCTGTTCTTTTAAAAAGGGTGCCTTTCAGGTATAAGGTAATGTGATCTGTTTTTTTCTCCAGAATTTTTGCGATATATACTCTTAAGCTATCTGTATTAAAAAGTAAATATTTGCCCTGATTGTCTTTTGGCTTTTTATAATCAATAACTGTCTCAATAAATGAGCATCCTCCACAGCAGCCGCCTCCGCGGCTGACTATTACATCTATAGTTATAGTATCCTTGTTTTTTGATATAAGCCATTTTTTCAGAACAGGTTCAACGGTTAAGTCCAAGCTTAAGCCTCCTTCCATCATAAATCAACTGATATTATATATTAAGACTGATTCAATCCTTAAACCGGCATAAAAACTCTGGCAGCAGATACTGTTTATGAAAAGTGATCCTCCCCCTGTCAATAAAACAGGGGGAGATTTTAACACTGTCATCAAGCGGTTTCTTTGTACGGCACCTGTCCTTTTTCATTCCAGGTGGTAAGAGCAATTATTACGACACCAATACCACATAGAAAAACTATACTGCCGATAATAACAAGAGCCCACAGTTCATTGGGAATGTAATTGGTAAAGATCTGGTGAACCATGGCCACCATTGAGGTTACAATCATAATTACAAACGGTATCATATAGTAAATAGTTGGTCTCTGCATCATCTTCAAGAACACTGCTGCAGCCAGCAGGGCAATCCCGGCCAGAATCTGGTTGGCAGCGCCAAAAAGCGGCCACAGAACCATGCCGTATCCAGACAAAGCCAGGTAAATGATTACTGCCCAACCAGGAAGAAGAGAAACTGTCTTATCCCTGAGGAGTTGGGGCATGTTAAAGGTTACGGTACTTTCAGCAAAAGCGATCCGGGTAAAACGCATCGCCGAATCGAGGGTGGTCATAGCAAAGCTTTTGGCAACGATGGCAAAGAACGTAGCCCCTATTATGGCAGGAATTCCCAGTGGAATCAGGAAAGTGCTTCCCCCGGTTGCAAAAATTGCCGGCCAGGCTGCCATACCCCAGGCAGCGTATGATTCAGTGTAACCTACTACTCCAAGTCCGACTACTGCAGTTAGCAGGGCGATTACAGCCAGGTAACCTTCGCCCAGCATAGAACCATAGCCAACAGGTTTAACGTCACGCTCGTTTTTCAGCTGTTTTGGTGTAGTTCCACTCCCGACAATAGAATGCCAGCCTGATATAGCACCACAGGCAATAGTTATCATAACGAAAGGCCAAATTGGCGGTGCTCCTTCCGGAGCAAGACGAACGGCAGGAGCAGCCAGCTCGCCTGCACCAGTAGCAGCCAGCGCGACTACCCCGATTGTTGCAGCCAACAGGGCTATGATAAGCTGAATACCGTTAATAAAATCACGTGGTTGCACCAGCAGCCAAACCGGTAGCCTGGCCGCAATAATCATATAGCCGAGCAGAATAAATACCCAGGTTCGATAAGATAGTTCCAGGGGATATCTGACCCCTAAAGCAATAAATGCGTACATAATGACAACGGCTATAAGTCCGGCCAGGTAAATATTAATTTTCCATTTCTTGCGGATTGCCAAACCGATTATAATAGCCAGGGGTATTTCAATCCACACCGAGTAAACTGCTGCCGGAAAAGCTGAAGCCAGGACAGCAATAACGTGGACAAAAACTGCAGAAACTAGCACAAGCAGGAAAAATACAACTACATACATCAGCTGCATGGCTCGTTTTCCCAGTATATCTTTAAGAAAATCAGCTATACCGCGTCCTTGATGCCTCATGGAGGCAGCAAGTGCTCCGAAGTCATGGACAGCCCCGATGAAGATTGTCCCAAAAACAATCCAGAGCAAAGCAGGCAGCCAACCCCAAATAGCAGCAACAATAGGCCCGACAATGGGTGCTGCACCGGCAATTGAAGTAAAATGATGTCCCAGTACTATTGGTTTATCGGTAGGAACAAATTCAAAATCATCCTGATATTTATAAGCAGGAGTTTCGCGGTTGGGGTCTAATTTCCATATTTTATCAGACAGGAAAGTTGCGTAAAAACGATAGGACAGGAAATATAGAACCAGGGCAACTATAACAAAAAGAAGAGCATGCATCTATATCACCACCGTGTTTAGTATTAAATATAAATCAACTTGATTGCTTCTAAACCATTGAATTAGTTGCAGAATCTTTCATGTTAAAAGTGGAAAATATTCTTAGTTAATAATGCAGGCACTTCTGCTGCTGATAAAGTTTAAATATGTAATAAAAATCAAGTATGAATAATCAATAATTGTTAATGCTTTTCTCAGCTTGCTTGCTGATTAATACCTGTTTATTCATTATTCTTCATAACACCCCCTTGTAAAAAGCTAACCCTTACTTATGTGGACAAATAGTTTCCCTAACTATACACCTCCTTTATGTTTTGCTATTATTTCTATTCTACGTACTTTTTAAATTTCCTTCAGACAATTAAAAATATTGACATCAGGAGAATCCAGGTTGATCATAATAGCTGCTTTTTAATCTACCGGTTGATGAAAACCCAACCCGGGCATAAAACAAATCAGATTTTGGCAGGAATTCTGGGTAAACAGGTGAAACTTTATATTTAATTGATGCAGTTAACGGTAGGTTATCTCTTTTTAACCGGCTGTTTTGGCCTGGCTGCTATTGACAAAAATAATAACCGCTATAAAATGTGTGGTGGTCTTGGATATTGGCCTTTATGGAGCAAGACCTGCTATATTTCTCTTGATGGGTCTTAAATGGTCATACAAGCAGTGTTTAAATACCCGATCTTATCTTTGATAAAAAAAATAAAGGGCATGGTTGTTATTTTGCCGGGATAAGAGGTGTCTGTGTGCCCCTGCAGTATATTACAAACCCTGAACTTAAAATTGAAGATGTCGCAGCATTAAGAAATGCAGTTGGTTGGGAAACCAGGGCAGAAAAACTAAAAAAAATTATTGGATTTACATATATGACAGTGGCTTGCTTTGATGGCGATCATCTGATAGGATTTGTAGATGTGATCAGTGATGGTGTTGACGATGCCTTGGTGCGGAATTTAATTGTTCATCCGTCCTATCAGAGAAGAGGTATTGCCCTGGTTCTGCTAAAAAGAGTAATTGAAAAAATTAAAGCAGACCAGGTTAAAACTATAAATGTCTTGTTTGAACCTGAATTGATTGAGCTTTACCATAAGGCCGGGTTTTCGATTATTCAAGGTGGTATAATTGACAATGAAGCAGAGGAGTTTTGACAGCAAATGAAAGTCGCTTTTTTTTTGATTCCGAAGAATGAGGTTGTATTTTTGACCCCTGAAACATCAATGCGTCAGGCCCTGGAAAGAATGGAAAGGCACAGTTATTCAGCAGTGCCCCTGGTAGATGACCAGGGTTACTTTGCCGGTATAATTACCGAAGGTGATTTGCTCTGGAAGTTAAAAAATACCAAAGATCTTAATATTAATGGTATGGAAAAAATTATGCTTAAGGATATTGCATTCCAGTCTAAAAAAAAGCCGGTGCGCATTGATTCCAGGATCGTTGACTTGTTAACTGCTGCCAGTGAACAGAACTTTGTTCCGGTTGTAGATGACCAGGGAGTTTTTATCGGGATAGTCAGACGCAGAGAAATTATCGAATATTGCGCCGAGTTGATCAAGGAAAAAGAAGGAAGCAGTTTTCAAGCTGAGGGGAGATAAGCCAAGTAACGACAATATCCGCTGGAATCAAACGCATCTATCCTGCCGGTGAAGGCATAATATAATTGCCGTCATACGAAGAAAGAAGGCTCACAAGATGCACCGAAAAAGAGCCGTTATTATTGCCAACGGTGATTTGGAAGCCCTGGATTTTTACCGCAACTTGCTTAAAGATGATGATTTGATTATTTGTGTCAACGGTGGCTCGGGGCATGCCCTGGTTCTGGGCTTAAAACCAGACCTGGTTATTGGTGATCTTGATTCTCTGAAGACCGATGATCGGCACAAAATAGAGCAGCTTAACCCTATTATAATCAAACATCCTTCCGTTAAGGACAAATCAGATCTGGAACTGGCCATTGACAGGGCTGTGGAAATGCAGCCCGACCAGATACTGATCATAGGCGCCCTGGGAGGGGCCAGGGTCGACCATACATTTATTAATTTGCTGCTGCTTCAAATTCCTCTTCAACATAATATCCCTGCCCGAATTATTGATCAGAGCCAGGAAATTTTTTTGGTAAAAGACGAAGCTTTCATCGACGGAAATGTCGGTGATTACCTTTCGCTTTTTTCTTTAACAGCAGAAACAAGCGGTATTTTTACCGAGGGAGGACTAAAATATCCCCTGCAAGGAGAAAGCCTTTACTTTGCTTCCACACTTGGTTTAAGCAACGAACTGACAGACAACCAGGTAAAAATTATCATAAAATCAGGGCTTTTGCTGGTGATCAAAACCCGTAGAATCGGGGAATTTGATGTTTAGAGCATCAATTAGCAGCTGTTTATAAGAACTGAAAAGTGAAGTTGTCAACACAGTTTTTGAACGGGGCCTTTTCAGTTCGATTTTTTGCTCGATGGCAATTTTACCTGGACGTTCGGTGATCACATAAACTCGGTCGGAAAGATATATTGCTTCGTCAATACTGTGGGTAACAAATAGAACAGAGCGCTTGAAGCGTTCCCAGATTTCAAGCAGCCAGTCCTGCAGAATTTCCCGGGTCAGGGCGTCGAGAGCGCCAAATGGTTCATCAAGCAGCATTAAATCGCTTTCAATCAGCATTGTACGCAGCAGGGCAGCCCTCTGACGCATCCCACCGGAGAGCTGGTGGGGATAATAATTAGCAAAACCTTCCAGTCCAAATGCGGGCAGTAGTTCTTCCACCCGGGCAAAGGCTTTGTTTTTTGTCCACTTCCTGGCTAAAAGAGGCAAAGCGGCGTTTTGCTTCAGAGTTTTCCACGGGAAGAGCAAATCCTGCTGGGGCATATAGCCGACCATTTGGGGCTTACCGTTGACATGACGGTTGTCAATAAGAACCCGTCCCCGGTCCGGTTTAAGCAGCCCGGCAGCAATTTTTAGAATTGTGCTTTTACCCGAGCCGCTCGGACCGAGGACTGAAACAAATTCTCCGCTTTTTACATACAGCGAAACATTATTAAGGACAGGAAGCAGTTCTTCCCCGGAGTAGTAGGTTGCATCAATATTTTCCAAATTTAGTTTGATGGTATTCTTCATTGTAAGAACTCGTTCGTGAAAGCTTCTTCCACATCCGGTCTTTCTTCAATTAATCCATATTGATAGAGCCACTGGCTGTAATTTTCCCATATTTCCTTTTCCTGCCAGCCCCATATTTCAGCATCGGCCTGGTACTGATCGGCCAACCATTCCTGGCTGGCTATAACCAGTTCTTCATCCAGTTCAGGTGCATATTCAAGCAGAATCTGGGCTGCTTGATCAGGATCTTCGATGGCCAGTTTGTAACCCCTGGTTGTAGCCTGCATGAAGCGCCTGACTAAATCAGGGGCTTCAGCAATAAGATCTTCACCGGTAATTAAGACCGGTGTGTAGTAATTTAAGGCCGGGTCTTCCTTCCTCAGTTCAATGAAATTTAATTCCATTCCCTTAAGTTCAGCTTCTATACCGGTCCATCCGTAATAAATCCAGGCGAAATCTGCTTTTCTTTCAATTACAATTAAGGAGTCAACTTCACCGGTGGTAATGATATCGACCTGTTCAAAATCAGCGTCGTATTGTTCCATCAAGGCTTTAATTTGTGCCTCTTCTACCGGGGAACCCCATCCACCATAGCTTTTACCTTCAAAATCAGCCGGTGTTTCAATACCGCGCTCTTTTAAGGAGGCAAAGCCGGAAGTGTTATTTTGAATTACTGCAGCTATAGAAACGACAGGGATATTTTCTAATCGAGCATAGGTTACCTCTTCCTGGTAGCTTACCCCGAATTCTGCCTGACCGGCAGCGACCATGGGCACCACGTTACCCGGAGCCTGAATGATTTCCACCTTCATGCCTTCTTCTTCATAATATCCCAGCTCTTTGGCTGCATAAAGGCCGCTGTAATTGGTGTTTGGAGTCCAATCCAGCAAAATCGTAATTTCATCCGGCCCTGCAACTTCTTCGGTTGCGCATCCTGCCGGTAAAAAAAATATGGCAAGTAAGAGCAGACATAATAATGTGGGGATAGCTTTCTTTTTTTGAATGGTTATATGCATAACACATCACCTTTCTTTTATTTGTTATTTGCTTTATTAAGCCGGTTGTTTGATTCTCGTTGCCAGGGCATGGCCAGCCACCCGGATAGCTCTACCAATTTAAAAAGGGTTAAACTTAAGATAACCACCACTATAATCGAAGCAAAAAGGTGGCTGGTGCGAAAAGAATGCATGGCCCTCAGCATGTAGATACCCAGTCCGGCCCTGGCTGCCAGCCATTCTCCAATAATTGCCCCTAGAACACTGTAGGTGGCAGCTATTTTTAAGCCGGAGAAAAAGAAGGGCATAGCGAAAGGCAGCTGCACCGAACTCATGATCATCCAGCGGTTGGCCTGCATAGTTTGCATTAGATCAACAGCTTCCGGGTCAACCTGGCTAAACCCCTCAACCAGGTTTACAGCCAGCGGAAAGAAACAAACCAGGGCAACAATTAACACTTTGGGCAGTAACCCGGCTCCAAACCAGATCAGGATTAAAGGAGCCAGGGCAAATATCGGTATGGCCTGCGAAATAACCAGAACTGGATAGAGAGCTTGTTTTAAAGGTTTCCAGCGATCCATGGCTATGGCCAGGATTAATGCAACCAGAATGGCCATGGCCAGACCGCCAATTACTGCAATAAATGTTACCCTGGTATGCTCCAGAAGCAGTGAAAAATTATCCACCAGAGCCATTGCAATAGCTGAAGGCGCAGGCAGTATATAGGCGGCAACATCTGCCGCTCTGGCCGCTAATTCCCAGATTGCGATCAAGAAAATAAGGAATCCAACAGCCGGTAAATTATCCTTGATACTTGCCCACTTTTTCATCCATGGTCACTCCTCTGGTGCTGTAATCAATCTTGACCACTGAAAGGACCCGGTCTGCACCGGCATCGGCGCAAACTTTTTGAGCCTTTTTAACTATTTCCAGGAGATCTTCCAGGTCGCCTTCCATGGTTGTTTCCATCGGGCCGACGATATAGTTGACCCCAGAGGAAGATATTAATTCAATTACTTTGTCCACTGTCGGATAAACTTCTTTTTCCGGGACTATAGGAATTATCTGCAGGCTTACATTGCAAACGGGCATATAAGTCCTCCTTTCTAAACAAATTAAAAAACTGACGCCAACATCGGCGACAGCCATAAAACTGCCTGTAGTGATCTCCCTCCGCTGGCATTACCCAGATCAGGTTTAAGGGTCAGAGCAATTACTGCTCTTTCTCAGCCGGGTTACTTTGGCTCCCCTAATCCTTATTCGATTTATTAAATCATATCATTAATAACAAAGAGCATCAACCCCGTACCAGTAGATTTATTCTTCAATCCTTTGATATTCCGGTAACAGCTTTTTTAAAATCCTAAAATTTGATTGTTGCCGGACTAAAATGATATGATTATATTAACCGGTTCGTTACTTATTATTTTATTCTCAAGGCAAATAAGTAAGTAATAATATGATTCAGGTTTAAAAAATATTACTGTTTAGTTTTTATCCTGAAGGGCCAGATAAGAAAGGAAAAAAATATAATGGGGAAAAACCTGGTTTCGGTCGTACGTTACAGAATGCCTTATGAATCAGTAAAGAAAGCTGTTTTAGAGTGCGGTGGTTTTGATCGCTTGTCTCCGAAAGCCAGGGTTTTTATTAAACCAAATATTGTATTTTGGAATAAAAATTGTTCCTTTCCCAAGTGGGGTGTAATAACCACCTCACGGGTTATTGAGGATACAGTAATTTTGCTCAAAGAATATGGCATTGAAGATATTACTATTGGTGAGGGGATTGTTACCAGCCCGGATGACACGGAAACCCCTGATCATGCCTTTAAAAGCCTTGGTTATCAGGTGTTAAAAGAACGCTATGGTGTTAAGTATATTAATATCATGAAAAGGCCTTTTAGAAGAATTGATCTGGGAGATGGAATAAGTCTTAACTATAATGAAGACATCCTGGAAAGTGATTTTTTGGTAGACATTCCGGCCATGAAGTCACACAACCAGACTGTGGTTAGCCTTGGAATAAAAAACCTTAAAGGGACTATTGATATTTCCTCTCGCAAGAAATGCCACAGTGCCGATCCCAATAAAGACTTACATTACCACATTGCCCGGCTGCCTGATCCGATGCCGCCGATCCTGACCATTATAGACGGTATTTACAGCCTTGAACGCGGCCCCGGTTTTGATGGACGGATGAGGCGCACCAACCTGCTGCTGGCCTCAGGCGACGTTTTGTCTGCAGACATGGTTGGCGCTAAAATACTGGGACATGATCCGGCAGAAGTTAACTACCTGGTCCAGGCAGCTAAAAGATCGGGGCGGCCTCTTGATCTTTCTGATATCGAGATAGTCGGTGAAAGAATTGAAGACGTGGCTTCTTACCACGAACATGATTTTACTTATATTAGCGGAGACAGTGGTGAAATGCCCCGGGCCATGGCCAGGCAGGGCCTGGAGGGCCTTTTTTATCGTAAATTTGATGATACCATGTGTACTTACTGTTCCAGGTTAAACGGAGTGATCCTGACAGCGATTCGCCAGGCCTGGCAGGGAAAGCCGTGGAACAATATTGAAGTTCTCACCGGCAAGGCAATGGAGCCGTCTCCGGGTATGGGAGCTACCGTGTTAGTCGGACAATGTATGTTCACCAAAAACAAGGATCATCCCCATATACAGGAATTGTTTGCTGCCAAGGGCTGTCCGCCTGATTCCCGGGATATTGTCGATGCGCTTAACAATGCCGGTATAGCAGTTGATTCAATACTTTTTGAACAGATCGACAAGCTGCCGGAACTATTTATGACTCGATATCAGGATAACCCTGATTTTGACGAGTCTTTTTTTCAAGTTACTTAAAAGCGGCTTTTTTGCTCAATTTTAGCTGTTAAGGTTTATAATGAGATTAAAAGTCAGGAGGATATTATTAATGATTGACTTAAGAAGTGATACAATTACTTTGCCCACCCCTGAAATGCGTAAAGCCATGTGTGAAGCTGTGGTCGGTGATGATGTCTATGGGGAGGATCCCACTGTAAACCGTCTCCAGGAAATGTCGGCTGAAATAATGGGTAAGGAAGCGGCTATGTACGTATCCAGTGGAACCATGGGCAACCAGATAGCCATACTTACCCACACCCGGCCCGGCAGTGAAGTGATAATGGACTTAGATTCACATATTTATAATTATGAAGCAGCTTCAGCCTCTGTTTTTGCCGGCATTCAACCAAGGCCCCTGAACGGTGTAAAGGGAGTATTACCGGCTGACCTGGTGGAAGGGGCAATTCGCCCCGATGATGTTCATCTTCCACCCACTTCACTAATATGTCTGGAAAATACCCATAACCGCGCCGGAGGCAAAGTAGTCCCACTGGAAAACATGAAAAGCATCTATGCCCTGGCCTGCAAGCATAATTTACCGGTTCACCTTGACGGGGCGCGTATTTTTAATGCCTCTATTGCTTCCGGGGTTTCGGTCAAAGAATATACTTCTTGTAGTACATCTGTCCAGTTTTGCTTTTCCAAAGGCCTGGGTGCACCGGTAGGCTCGATCATTGCAGGGCCCTTGGATTTTATAACTGAAGCAAAACGGTGGCGTAAGCGCCTTGGTGGAGGTATGCGCCAGGCTGGGATTATTGCAGCTGCCTGTATTGTTGCCCTGGAAACGATGATTGAAAGACTTGCAGATGATCATGCCAATACCCGTTTACTGGCTGATGGTTTAGCTGTATTGAAAGGAATCGACTTCAATCCTGCCGAAGTTGATACAAATATTTTACTGGTAAAACCAACCTCAATGTCCGCCCACCAGTTGTGCAGTGAACTCAAAAAAAGGGATATACTGACCGGGGTTATGGGACCGGACAAGGTTCGACTGACTACCAGCAAGGAAGTCGATCGCAGTGATCTAGAAATAACGATTAAGGCGTTTAAAGAAATATTAACCGGTTAGACAAACAGTTTGCTGAAGGTTAATAATCTTAGTCGTGGATAAGGAGAAAAATGGTGGATACAATTAAAGCTGCCCGAGAAGTACATAATCAAATAATAAAATGGCGGCGAGACCTGCACCAGGTTCCTGAAATAGGTTTTGATTTAAAACAGACCTCAAGCTATATCCGGCAGTGTTTGGATGAAATGAAAATACCCTGCCGAACGGCAGCTCAAACAGGGATTGTCGGTTTAATTGAAGGTGATAAACCCGGACCCACACTGGCTTTACGGGCCGATATGGATGCCCTGCCTATTACCGAAGAAACCGGGCTGCCCTTTGCTTCATCTAATGGTAACATGCATGCCTGCGGCCATGATGCTCACATGGCCATGCTGCTTGGAACAGCCAGAATTATTAAAGGCATACGCTCTGAGCTCAAGGGAAACATAAAGCTGCTTTTCCAGCCGGGCGAAGAAGGATACGGTGGAGCGGCGAAAATGATTGAAGATGGATGCCTGGAAAATCCAGCGGTTGATGCCGCTGTCGGGCTGCATGTGGGACAGATATTTCCCGAGGTAAGTACGGGTCAGATCGGGATTTGTGAAGGCCCTATTCTTGCCGCGGCTACAAAATTTGAGGTTACTGTCAATGGAGAAAGCACACATGGTGCTTTACCTCACCTGGGGGTTGATGCTATTACTGTTGCCTCTGAAATTATTTTGGCTTTACAAAAAATAATTAGCCGTGAAATGGATCCTCTTAAACCCGCAGTTTTAACGGTCGGCAAAATAAATGGCGGTGAGTCTTTTAACATTGTTACTCCCAGGGTTGTATTCAAGGGTGACTTCAGGACCCTTTATGAGTCCGACCGCCAGTTTATAGCGGGGCGCCTGGATGAACTCTCCACGGCAATAGCCAAAGCTAACCGGGCCGGGGCGGAGGTAAATATTTTAGGTGGTTATCCTCCCACAGTGAACAATCCCGGCCTTGTTCACAGGTTGATTGAGGTTATATCAAAAGTAGTTGGTGCCAATAATGTGATTGAGATAAAAAAGCCTAATATGGGCACTGAAGATATGTCTTTATACCTGGAAAAAGTGCCCGGTGTTTTTTTTGTAATCGGCACGGGGAATCCGGAGAAAGGGATAACTTATCCTCACCATAACTCCAGATTTGATGTTGATGAAGATTGCCTCTGGATCGGTCCGGCGATTTTTACCTGCTTGGCCCTTGACTATCTAGGCTAACCGGATATATAGAGGTGGTCGTTGGATCATATCAAATAAGATAATGATTATTACCGGCCAAACAAGCATTAAATCAGGATTAAACCATTTAAAGGCAGTTGTCTTAATGCAGTTTTTCAACTGACAGCTTTCCATTTTTTCAGTGGTTCATAAAAAAAGAAGGACCGGTAATTATTTACCTTTGTCCTTCGCTTTTTAACAGTTCAGGAGCATTAATGCAGGGGAAATGTGGCTGTAACGGTCATGTTCCCAAAATACTGGGCCATTTTTTTACTGCCGCAGTGATCACAGACAACATGCAGACCTTTTTCTTTTTCTTCAAAGGATTTTCGCATTTCAGTTATTTTTTTGCAATCCTGACAAATATATTCATACACCGGCATATAAAAATTCCTCCTTTTATATAATACTGGTTGATTATTACACAAAGGCAATTGATCGGCATTGATTTGTATTTCTTTTTCTATATTACGACAATATTTATACAATAGCAACCGGTATTTATTTACATATTACACGGCTAGGCGTTTTTATTGCTAGATAAGAGGAAAAATTAAATATAAATTCGGGGCACTCTTTTATTAACAGCACAAAGAACTTCATAATTTATCGTTCCCAGGATAGCGGCAATTTCTTCAACAGGAATTATTTCATGATCCTGTTCACCAAACAGTACCACTTCATCACCGATTTTTACCCGGGGATCGGTGCTGACATCTACCATAAATTGATCCATACATATCCGCCCGATTACAGGGTGGCGTTTTCCCCTGATTAAAACTGCAGCTTTGCCGGATAGCAGTCTGCTATAGCCATCGCCGTAACCCAGGGGGATGGTTGCAACCAATGTGCTGCTTTCTGTTTTATAGGTGCAGCCATAACTGATGCAGGTTCCGGCCGGCACCTGCTTAACATAAGAGACTCTGCTTTTTAAACTCATCAGTGGTTTTAAAGGAATTATTTCTTTGTTTACTTCATTGGATGGGTAGTGCCCATACATACTGATTCCCAACCTGACTAGATCAAACCAGGTTTCCTTAATTTCCAGGGCAGCAGCGCTGTTTGCAGCATGGACGACCGGTGGGCAGATTCCTTTGTTCTTTAAATCTTTAATTACCTGTAAAAAAATGTTAAGCTGTATATGGGCGTAGCTCTTATCTTTTTCATCAGCAGTGGCGAAGTGGGTATAAAAACCCTCTAAAACCAGGTTCGGTAATTTTTTTACAGATTGTATAAACTTATCTGCTGCAGAAGGAGGAAACAATCCAACCCTTCCCATACCGGTATCAATTTTAATGTGTATGTTTTTCTTTTTATTTTTTTTTACGGCTTGATCAGAAAACAACTGGGCCATATCAATAGTAAATATAGTAGGAATTAAATCGTAATCAAAAAAAAGTTCGATCTGGTTGGCAAAAGGGGGATTTAGAACCAGCATTGGGGCATTCAATCCATGTTTACGGAGCTTAATTCCTTCTTCTACAAAAGCTACCCCCAGCCAGCTTGCGCCGTGGTTCAATGCAGTTTTTGCTATTTCAATCGAACCATGACCGTAAGCATCAGCTTTTACAACCGCCATTATCCTGGTTTCATCAGCAATATGGTTCCGAAAGCATGACAGGTTATACTTAAGGTTATCAAGATTTACCTCTGCCCGGGTAGCCCGAAATAAATCTGTCAATGCGAACACCACCTAAAATGTATTTATGCCCATTATCCCGGAGAAGACAGATCTTATCAAGCAATGGATCTGAAAATAATCCTGAAATTGGCTAATATAAAACCCCGGCCCGTCCATGCATATAAGACAGGCCAGGGTTTTATTTTTTCCAGCTATACAGTGACCAGGGTCAAATGCTTAGTTTTTACTACCTTATTTACCAGATTTCAATTTACTTTTTAGATCGCCTACATAATCTTTCTTGTCTTTAGCAAGAACAGTAGCCAGGACAAGAAGAGCAATCAGGTTTGGTGCGGCCATCAGTCCGTTCAAAGTATCGGCAATATCCCAGATCAAAACCAGTCCACCGATTGCCCCTACGAAGAGAAAGACCAGGAACAGCAGGCGATAAGGAATAATCACACCTTTACCAAAAATATACTCCCAGCTTTTTTCTCCATAAAAGTTCCAGGTTAGCATGGTTGTATAAGAAAACAAAATCAGACCTACAAGTACGATTATACCGCCTGGACCCGGCAGGCCTGTGCTGAAGGCAGTAGAGGCGAGTTCGGCACCGGTAGTACCGGTCCATATTGCACCGGTAAGGATGATAACCAGGGAGGTCATGGTGCAGATTATGATGGTGTCGATAAAGGTTTCCCAGATGCCCCACATACCCTGCCGAACGGGGGTGTTTTTAGCCTGTGCGTGTACAATAGATGCTGCCCCCAGGCCGGCTTCGTTCGAGAAAATACCGCGGGCTATACCAAAGCGAACAGCAGCAGCGACTCCGGCTCCAGCAAAACCGCCTGTTGCAGCAATAGGATTGAAAGCATAGTAAAAAATTTGTCCAAATGCCCAGCCTATATGCTGTATGTTCATAAAAATAATAATCAATGATCCAATGATGTAAACAATAGCCATAAACGGAACGATTCTTTCAGCGGTTTTTGCGATACGTTTAATCCCGCCCAGGGTGACCAGACCTGTTGCAATTACCACCACAATACCTGAAACCCAGTTAGGGACACCGAAACCGGTTTCAAAGGCATGGGCAAAAGTATTGGCCTGGACCATGCAGCCGATTCCAAATGCGGCTAGTCCGGCCAGCAGGCCGTAAA
This sequence comes from Syntrophomonadaceae bacterium, assembly GCA_007128625.1. Taxonomy (GTDB): domain Bacteria; phylum Bacillota; class Dethiobacteria; order DTU022; family DTU022; genus B1SED10-74M. Next base: position 35,021 of record SKXC01000080.1, read on the forward strand.
TAACTGCCAAAGGTTTCCACTTTGGACCCAGTCCTCTTTCGATGTAGTACATAACACCACCGGAAACCTCGCCGGTTTCCGGATCAATTTCCCGGTATTTTAGACCGAGGTTAGCTTCACCATACTTGGTGGCCATACCAACAAGAGCTGTAAGCCACATCCAAAAGACTGCTCCAGGTCCACCAAGAGCGATAGCAGTACTTACTCCGGCTATGTTCCCCACTCCGATTGTTGCTGCCATGGCTGAGGCTACAGCCTGAAACGAGGTAATGGACCCACCCTCGTCTTCTTTTGCTTTCGAAAAAAAGCGTCCAAATGTTTGTTTCCAGGCATGACCCAGGTGGGTGAACTGGAAGAAACCAAGACGGACAGTAAGGTAAAGACCTGTTCCAACCAAGAGGACCATAAACGGAGGGCCCCATACAATAGAATTAAGCCAATTATTGAAAGCTAGAAGAGCTTCTACCACCGTACAACATCTCCTTAATAAATTATTTTATTGATGGAAAACCTGGCTGGTCTTGCTAAAAAGCTGTAAGTTTTCTATCACCTCCTGCCAGATGAACTGGCTCTTGCATGATCTCTCTGCATAAATTATAGCAGCTCAGCTTCGATGTATTGTTTATTATGTTGTAATATTGAGCCGATATATTATTCGCTGTTTTGTATAAAAACCCTTTTTTTGATCAAAAAATATTTTTTTAAAAAAATAACTACACAATAGATTCAACCGGCTTAATAGTGTTTTTGCAAAAATAAATAAGCAGTCATTATTTATTTGGTGTCATTATTTATTTAGTTGACTTACATGAAAGAATCTTGTTATAATCTAGGCATCTAAAAAGTTAATACCCATAAGGGGGACGGGCCTCTGGCAGAATCCTGCATAGTGCGGGATAGCGAAGGTAAAGGTCTCTTAGGCTTTAGAGGCCTACTTTTAAGTTTAAAAGGCAGATGATCACCACAAGGAAAACCTGGTGATCAAGATGCCTTTTTCTATTTGTTTTAGAAATAACAATAGCTGGTCATAATCAAGCAAAAACAGATTGATACACCTGGATATCTTTAAGATTATAATATAAAGGAGATGTGTTGTAATGAAGTTTAGCGGCCTGACTGTTGTGGTTCCCCGGGAAATCATGACTGGTGAGAGAAGGGTGGCGGCAACACCTCAAACCGTCGAGCAGTGCGTAAAATCAGGAGCAAAGGTTTTAGTGGAAACCGGTGCCGGGGATAAAGCTTTTTTTCATGACGAAGATTATACCCGGGCTGGTGCGGAAATATTATCTACTGCTGAAGAAATCTATCAAAACGCTGATATTGTGATTAAAGTTAAAGAACCTCAGTTTAATGAAGAATTGGGCAAGCATGAAATAGACCTTATGCCAGAAAACGGTATTCTTATCTCTTTTCTTCATCCGGCAAACCCGGCAAATCACAAGATGGTTAAAAAACTGGCCGATAAAGGAATAACCAGTTTTACACTGGACAGTATTCCCAGAATATCCCGGGCACAGAACCTGGATACTCTTACTTCCATGAGTACAGTAGCGGGCTATAAATCGGTTATTTCTGCTGCTTACAACCTGTCTCGTTTCGTTCCGATGATGCCAACTTCCGCAGGAGTATTACAACCTGCCCAATTTTTGGTAGTTGGTGTTGGTGTAGCCGGGCTGCAGGCGATTGCTACAGCCAAGCGCCTGGGTGCAAAGGTTAAAGCTTTGGATATCCGGCCCGAAGCCAATGAACAGGTGCGCAGCCTGGGAGCTGAATCAATACCTTTTGATCTTCCCGAAGGTCTTGGCGTTGGTGAGGGCGGTTATGCCAGGAGACTACCTGATGAGTGGTATGAGAAAGAAAGGGAAATTTTGGCTCCTCATATTAAAGAGAGCGACGCGGTTATCCTGGCAGCTTTAATTCCCGGAGAGGAAGCGCCTGTTCTGGTTACAAAGTCGATGGTTGAAGATATGAATAAGGGCTCTGTTATCGTCGACATTTCAATAGACCAGGGAGGCAACTGTGAATTAACCAGTAGGGGCGAAGAATTTGACTACGATGGTATTTTTATCAGCGGTCTGTTAAATATACCGGCATACCTGCCGGTTGATTCCTCAAGGATGTTTGCGCAAAACACTTTTAACTATCTTAGTTATTTAATAGAAGATGGTCAGCTAAAGTTTGATCTGGAAGATGAGGTCATCAGGGAATCCCTGGTTACTAAAGATAATAAAATAGTTCACGAAGGCACTTTAAAAGCTATTGAAGAACATAAATAAGTTTTTAAGGCAGGGAGGTTGTTTAGTTTGGCCCCCACAATAATAGTTTTCCTGGTAGTATGTGCTTTACTGGGGTATCGGGTAATATCGGCGGTGCCCTCATTATTGCATACTCCGCTAATGTCGGGTATGAATGCATTATCAGGCATAACAGTTTTAGGGTCTATTGCCATTTATGCTGCTGCACCGCCTGGAGTGAGCAGCCTGGCCGCTGCAGCAATAATTTTAGCTATGATTAATGTGGTTGGTGGTTTCTGGGTTACTGAGCGAATGCTGAGAATGTTCAAACATGAGAAGAAACAAGAGGTTAAGGGGTGACGGTCACTTTGTTAGAACTATTGATCCCTCTGTTAATCACCATCGGATTTTTAATAGGGATTCGTCTGATGCAGTCTCCCACCAGTGCCCTGTGGGGAAACCGGCTCGGTGCATTGTGTATGATTTTTGCTATTGGCTTTACTTTTTGGATCCTGGGCCTGGCAGATTCCTCTATATGGATTTACCTGGTAATCGGTAGTGTTTTGGGAATTATTTTAGGTCAACAGGTAAAAATGATCCAGATGCCCCAGACGGTAGCCTTATTTAACGGGCTTGGCGGTGGAGCTTCCGCCCTGGTGGCCGGCACAGCCATGGTTGTGGAATCAGGAGCTGTATTGTGGATATTCTGGCTAACTGCAGCGCTGGCCCTGGGGATTGGAACTCTTACTTTTTGCGGAAGTATTGTTGCTGCTTTAAAGCTGCAGAACTGGATTTCTCAGAAGCCTGTTTTTTTTAAAGGGCATGACTTGATTTTACGCTTGTTATTGCTGATGGGTGCAGCCCTGGTAATTGGGATGTATTTTTTACAGGCACCTGTATATCAATTTGTTATTCTGGGCGTTTTTGCTCTATATGGATTTTTGATGGCTTTACGTATTGGTGGAGCAGATATGCCGGTTATTATATCTTTTCTCAACTCGCTTTCCGGTGTAGCTGCAGCAGTAAGCGGCCTTGCGGTAGGTAATTTTCTTTTAGCCGGCGTCGGATCCCTGGTCGGTGTTGCCGGGATGATTCTTACCCAGTTGATGTGTCGGGCGATGAACAGGAATTTACCGGCAGTGTTAGGTGGTTTTAAAACCGGCGATTCACCCGAAAAGGAAAGAAAGGATCATGAAGCTCTTTCAGGATTATCCGCAACCCCGGAAGGAGAATCTATAAAAGAACCTGCTGCAGCTAAAGGAACAGAAACGGGGCAGGAAGCTAAAAGGTCCGGGATCAGTGCACCTGTTCTTTTGCGGGAGGCAGAAAAGGTTATAAT
>SKXC01000100.1 GCA_007128625.1 Syntrophomonadaceae bacterium
GGCATCCTTTCGCTTATAATGCAGCCCAAATATTTTATTTTTTTTAGTATATCATTTTAAAGAGAAAAGATATGCGGCAGGTCGAAAGTTTTATGAGGGTTATATACTTATTCTTTCTATAGCTCTAGATCATGTAAAAAAGCAATACGACTTAATTGTACGGCAGGGGCGTGTCATAAAACCTGTGATCTAACACGCCCCTGTTAGGGTCCAATGTAAATCAGTTGATCAATTGCTGCGTTCGCCCGGCATGCTGTGTTTGTGCACCAGCAGTTCGAAACGAGGAAGCTTGAAACGGTTTTTTCTTTTCCAGTTGAGCAAACTGCGGGCCTGTTTTTCAGCCGTAGTTACCACCTGCAGACGACGCATTCTTCCCCCAAGTTTTTCCAGGTGAGCAGCAAAGCCGGAAGCTGCCTTTTCTGAGACAAAACGCATTCCCTCGGTATTAACCACCATCTGACTGTAATTCCGGGGTAGTTCTTTTAGAGTCCTGTTTAACTCTTTTAAATTCAAACTATCAACAAAACCCTTTATCTTCAAGTATAGTATCCCTTTTTGTTCGATAAGTGACACCTTAAGCGGTGAAGGCTTTATTCCTGCTGTTCTGTTATAGATCTTAGGGGCTTGCAGCAGCCGGTAAAAAAGTGTAACCGGCCTGGCACTTGAATACTGCTGATTTTTAAGAAACTGAACGTACCAGCGGTTACGGTAGGCAAAATGCCTGGTCAAACCCCATCCAATCAGGCGGTAAAGGGCAGATGACCAGCCAGTGCTGGTGACATTTTTAAAGATATTAGATAGTGAATAAAACTTCTTTAATGCTTTAACTGTTTCAGTCTGCAGCTCTTCAGGAGACATCAAAACCGGCATAAAAACAGCGTGTTGGCCTTCATAAAGGGACCAGTCGTGAGTTATAACTCTGCCCTCACTTTCCAGCTGATTAAAAAAGGAAGTGCCCGGCATCGGGGTTAGCATCATAAACTGGATGCTGTCAATTTTCGCTTCGAGGGCAAAATCAGCAGTTTCCCTGATAGTTTCTGCCGTATCAGCATCCCCGCCAAATACAAACATGCCGTGAATTCTTATTTTATACTTATGAAAACGGCGAATCGATTCTTTTATATCATCAACTGTCTGCTGTTTGTTATAGCCTTTCAAAGTATCAGGATTAATCGATTCAAAGCCAATATAAACGATACTGCAGCCGGCCCGGGATAATAAATCCATCAATTCATCATCAAAGGCAGCTTCAGCACGAACCTGTGCTCCAAATCCTTTCAGGTTAATTTTGCGATCGATCATTTCCCTTAGTAATTCTTTACTGTGTTTAAGGTCGGCAACAAAATTGTCATCACAAAAGAAAACATGTTTTCCTTCAAATTGAGCCAATTCTTCCAGGATACTTTCTGTGCAGCGATATCGGTACCTGCGGCCAAACATCTGGGTAACACTGCAAAATGTGCAATTATACGGACATCCTCGTGACGTCATCACCGGAATGCTGCGCATGGAGGAAGAGTTTTCCAATAAAGTGAGATCAGGTATAGGCAGTTTATCCATATCCACCCTGGATTGTAAAGGTGGATTGTGCACCATTTCACCGTTAAACCAGTAGGAAACACCGGGAATATCTTTGGGAGTCTTTCCTGCTTCAATGGAGCGAACCAGGGGCAGAAAGCTGTACTCGGCTTCACCACGGACTATATAATCGGCAAACTGCATAGCTTCATCGGGCATAAAAGAAGCATGAATGCCACCAATGATCACCGGGATGTTATTGGATCTGAGTATACCGGCGATCTGATAACCCTCGCGACAGGTGGCTGATGTGGTTGAGATCCCTACCAGGCCTGCATCAAATATTTTAGACCAGGGCAAAGAATCACCAGTTCCGAGATGGAAGCTGACTTCATAACCTGCATCCTGCAGCTGCGTCCCCAGGATGGGAAGCCCCAGACGGGGCATGCGGACATGTTTGTAGACATGATCTTCTTTCGATTGCGGCTCGATTAGGACAATCTTTTGCATTTCATGAACACTCCTTTTTCCGGGCTGACCGGTTCATGATAATTATCAGACCGTTAAAAATAATATTACCCAAATCATCCGGAAAACAAGAGCGCAAAGTATAAAACAGAATTGCGATAAGAAAACTGTAAAGGGATAGGTAAAATTATTTTTTGTTCCTATCCCTTTTTGTAGACCAGGCTATTTAACTGCAATATATTACTTGAGAAAACGAATGCAAAGCGGATACTTAAAATCTTCACCGTTGTTTACCTTGACAGAGGCAATGATGATCATAACCAGCGAAAATATACCGACCGCAATCATCAATAAAACCCCGATAACGATAAGGGTCAGAATAGCTGAAATGATCGCATAGATAGAAATGCTGATTTGAAAGTTTAATGATTCCTTGCCCTGCTGATCAACCCATGCCGACTGGTCTTTTTTAATTAACCACACTACCAGGGGCCCGATAATATTACCAAAAGGTATTACGAAGCCCGCCAGTGCTGACAGATGAGCCAGCATCCCAAAAGTTTTATCATCCTGGCTTAACTGCATTCCATTAGTCATACAAAAACCTCCTTTTAGATACTATAGATAACTGCATGATTTAGGTTAAACCATTGACTCTATTTATCTTGACTACAATAATAAGACATAATGTGCTTTTTTGCAAGCTCTAATAATTCCTTAAATTCAATGTTTGCAATAGCTGTAGTTTCCAGTTGACATTACTCAAAATCCTGCGGTTGTTTTTCCAGGTATTCCTTAAGCGTCACCCCTGATTCTTTCCACTCAATGGCCTGGTCAACCCCGATGTAGCGGTAGTGCCAGGGTTCGTAAACGTAACCGGTAATGTACTCTTTACCTTCAGGATAACTCATGGCAAAACCAAAATAATGGGCATTCTCAGCCAGCCACCGACCTTGATCTGTTTGGCCAAACTCAGGCGAAAAATCGACACCGGTCCCGCCAAAATCGACCGCTGTTCCCAATTGATGTTCGGACTGCCCGGCCCTGGCGCTGAACCTGTTTGCCTCTTCTTCTCCATGCCTGCTGGCATAATCGGCAAACAGCCGCTTTTGCGTATTGTAACTCCGGTAGGCAGAACGAATACTTAAAGAAACCCCGTCTTCATTGGCCGCATCCCACAATTTTTCCAGATGCCAGAGTGCTTCCTCTCGCAGCTGCATATCCCTGGAAGGATTCATGTAAGAGGGAACTGGCTTCAGATCGGGCGGTTCATAATCACTTTTCAGGGTTGTTTCTTTTGTAACCAGGGCTAAAAGATAATCTCCATCGGAAATCACTTTTAATTCCGGACCTTCACAGGTATCATTATCTGTGGCAGCTTTGTCATCAACTTCGGTTTCTTCATTCTCATCTTCAAAAGGATCGGACACTTCACGCCCGGGATCCACTGCAACCTCTTCATCATCCAGGTCAGCAGGGGTATCATTAACCTCGCCTGTAGTATCCGGTTTATCCTCATCAAAAAAATATTTTGACAGCTCGGTAATCTCCGGGTAGACAAATACTGCTAACATTAAAATTGCTGCCAGCATTAATATATATTTGATCGAGGACATCAAACCCTTTTTTTTCTTAATGCTGCTCATCCAGAAATTTCCTTTCCCGAAATCAAAAATCAACCTCTACCCTAAACCCCGAAGTTCAATCCGGGGAGCACCTGGAAAATATCTTATGCTCTAAATTTATTCGCTTATACATAGTATATTCCTGCCAAATCGTTCTCAATAATTCCCTCTTGTTCAGTTTTAAATGCGTATATCTCTTCTTTTTATGCTTCTATTAATCTACTTTCCTCAGCTATAGTCTTTTAGGTTAATTACCTGGGTTCTGGCCGCCATATCGCCAAGGTGAAGTCCTTTCTCGTTACTGATTACCAGAATAAGCATTACAATAATTGGCACAATGGGCAAAATCATATGCAAGGCTAATAAGATTATATTGCGCAGAACAGACTTTCCCTTGGTACAAGGCTGGTTGACATTAATATCGACAACCATTAGGCCACACAGTTTTTTGCCCCAACTCTGCCCAAACGTAAATCCGTCCCGAAATAAAAAATAAATTATAAACCAGAGGGTACCGATAAGGATAAAACCCGTAAATAGAACAAATTCAAC
>SKXC01000067.1 GCA_007128625.1 Syntrophomonadaceae bacterium
CTACCTGTAAGGCACGAAGGGTCCCGATTAAGATCATCGGACCAAGCACGTGGGCAGCGGGCAAATTAACCCTGGAAAATATAAACCAACCGCATAATCCAAGCCCGAAAAGAAGCAATGCCGCGACTATCTCTTGAAAAATCATGTCTTAATTATAGCATTAATAATAGATTAATGCAGGTTAAGAGCTGTCTGGTAGGAATGTTATATTTTACCAGGCCCTTAACTTATTCCTTTGCAGTCCCTGGATTATCATTACAGTGTGTTTAATTCCCCGGCTTCAGCTTGCATGTAATGGTCATGTGAAAGCATTATGAAAATATGATATAATTTAACCCGTCCGGTTTTAAACCAGCCGGCAGAGAGGCGGCTTTTTCGTTTAATGTTTCCCTTACGTGACACAATCACCTATCACGGGACGATTATTGCCACTATTGGTTTGATCGTTTTAAACGGCTTCGTTTATTTTTATCAACTTTCCTTAGGTGTAGAGGTTTTCCCCGAGTTTTTTTATGCCGTGGGTTTCATACCGGCTGCTTTTTTTGAGAATCCTGCAGGAGAGTTCTGGACTATTTTTAGCAGCATGTTCGTGCATGGATCATTTTCACATTTACTTGGCAATATGTGGTTTATATGGGTTTTTGGCCCTGCCGTTGAAGGCCGGCTTGGGTTCAGGCGTTTTATGCTTTTATATCTGCTGTCCGGGATTGCCGCTGCCTTGATGCAGGGTTTTTTCATGCCGGACAGTACTATCCCAATGGTTGGTGCATCGGGGGCGGTATCCGGACTTCTCGGTGCTTACCTGATCTTGTTTCCACGGGCTCGTGTTTTGACCATTATTCCACCCTTATTTTTCTTTTTCTTTTGGCTGCCTGCCCCGATTTATCTTGGTTACTGGGCACTAATTCAATTTGTTTATGCCCTTTTTGAATTGCCAGGTGTTGCCTGGTGGGCCCATATTGGTGGTTTTATCCTTGGGCTGGTTCTAATTCTATTCATGCGTCCCAAACGGGTATACCGGGCCGATCCCTTCTGGGAGTGTTGGCGCGACTATTGTTAAAAAGTTTGTCATAGAATCAGGGGAGCCAGAAACCCCGTCTCCCTGGCATTAATGGGAGTAAGGAGGATTAGCAATGGAATTGTTATCACAGTTTTTTTGGTTGTTTATAATCTTAGTGGCCTTAACGCCCTATTTTCAGCAGCAGATGCTGCGTTCTGCACGCACGCGTAAAATGGTTGAACTCGAGCGGAAAAGGGGCAGCCGGGTGATTACCCTTATACACCGCCAGGAGGCTTTGAACCTGCTTGGTATTCCCCTGACCCGTTTTATTAACATTGAAGATTCCGAACAGGTTTTAACAGCCATACGTCTGACCGACAAGGATGTGCCTATTGATTTGATCCTCCACACTCCTGGCGGATTGGTTCTGGCGTCGGAACAGATAGCCGAGGCACTTCTGCGTCATCCGGGCAAGGTAACAGTATTTGTGCCTTATTATGCCATGTCTGGCGGGACCCTGGTGGCCATGGCTGCCGATGAACTGGTTATGGATGAAAACGCCGTTCTCGGTCCACTGGATCCCCAGCTGGGCCAGTACCCGGCTGCATCGTTGATCAAGGTGATGGAGTCAAAAGAGATGAAAGATATCGATGATCAAACGGTTATTTTAGCTGATGTTGCCGCCAAATCCCTGCGCCAGATAAAGGTAACCGTCAAGGGTTTACTCAGTAAACACATGGATGAAGATCAGGCTGAAAAAACTGCCAATCTGCTTAGCCAGGGTACCTGGACCCACGACTACCCGATTGATGTCAAAGAAATTGCTGAAATGGGTCTTAATATTAACACTGATATGCCTGGCGAAATTTACAGCCTGATGAGCATGTTTCCACAACCGCGCACCGCCCGACCCAGTGTTGAATATAATCCCGGCCCTGTTTATCCTTCTCCTCAGAAGGATAAATAGCAGGCATTTATGCTGGTAGGCAAGTAAAGTATACCGGGTTGTCACAAACCAGGGCCGGTGGCAGCTTTAATTGCAGGAGGTATCAAGTTTTGTCTGACAAGATTGACCTGTCCAAAATTGAAAAGAAACTGGTGATCCGCCAGGTGGAAGAACGAGATATAGATGATATTGTCGAGCTAAGCAAGATTTGTTTTCCGAACATGGATCCCTGGACTAAAGAACAGCTAAAGAGCCATATTGTAATATTTCCCGAAGGACAGTTGTGTGTTGAATATGATGGCAGGATCATTGGGGCCTCTTCCAGCCTGATTATCGATTTCAATGAATACGAAGACCGGCATACTTATGATGAAATCACTGATGATGGCTATATTACCAACCACGATCCTGAAGGTATGCATCTGTACGGTATTTCGATCATGGTTCATCCCGACTTTCGCCGCTTGCATATTGGTTCCCGTATTTATGAGGCGCGTAAAGAACTGACCTGGCGCTTTAACCTGAAAAGTTTTCTTGTCGGAGGACGTATTCCCTACTATCATAAGTATGCCGACCAGATGTCGGCCAACGAATATGTAAGGCAGGTCATTCAACAAAAAATTTACGATCCTGTTCTTAGCTTTCAACTTGTAAGCGGTTTTAAGTTAAAATGGGTTAATCCCAATTATCTCGATGATGACCAGGCCTCCCGGAAATATGCTGTTTTACTTGAATGGAGCAACGTCGATTATTTGCCCGGTTCCAAGCGCCTTTACCTGCGTGCTTTCCCGGTTCGTATCTGTGCTGTGCAGTATATGCTTAAAAAAATTGATTCATTCGATGATTTTGCCAGCCAGTGTGAGTACTTTGTCGATGTGGCCGCCCTGGATAATTCCGACTTTGTTGTTTTCCCCGAAACATTTACCATCCAGCTGCTTTCTTTCCTGGATGAAATTATCCCCGGCAAACAGGTTCGCCGCCTTGCGGAATATACCGAAGACTATATTAAGCTATTTAGTATGCTGGCAGTAAAGTACAATGTTAATATCATCGGCGGCTCGCATTTTGTCGAGGAAAATGAGCTTCTCTACAATGTCAGTTTTTTATTTCATCGTGATGGCACCATCGACCGGCAGTATAAAATACACATTACTCCGGATGAACGAAAATGGTGGGCTATTCAGCAGGGCAATGAGCTGAATGTTTTCGATACCGACTGCGGGAAAGTTGCCATCCTGATTTGTTATGATACCCAGTTTCCTGAGCTCTGCCGCATGGCTGTCGATCGCGGTGCACGCATTATATTTACACCCTTTTGTACTGATGACCGCCAGGGCTACCTGCGCGTGCGTTACTGTGCCCAGGCCCGTGCTATCGAAAACGAAGTATATACCGTTATCTCCGGTACAGTAGGTAACCTGACCCACGTACTGCGCAGTGATACCATGTATGCCCAGTCGGGTATATTTTCTCCCTCGGATTTCCCCTTCTCCCGTGATGGTATTGTCGGCGAATGCAGCGCTAATATTGAAACCGTTGTCATTGGTGAAGTTGATCTTGAAATCTTGCGCCGCAACCGGGTCACCGGCACAGTCACCCATCTCAAGGATCGCCGCAGGGATCTCTACAATATAGTAGAGGGAACCCCGGTTAGAAAAAGATCTTATGGTGAAGTGCCGGCCCCTAGATCACCGGAAATAGGTGAAAACGGCCCGTCAGAAAAAGTCAAAAAGTAGAAAATCATAAAGGATGATGTCGATCCTGGTCAGGCTGCAGGCAATTAAAAATCCGCTCCGGGTGTTGGTAGAAACTAAACTGTTATCGGTAGTTTGTTTATAGTAACCTGAATAATTATTCCGGGAAGCTGATCGATATTCTGGCTCCGCCGCCGGGTTTGTTGTTAACATTAATAGTACCGCTGTGTTTTTCTACTATTGCCCGGGAAATAGCCAGGCCCAGCCCGGTGCCCCCGTTGTTATTCTCATGGAAAAAGGGATCGAATATTTTTTCTAAATTTTTGCTGTCAAACCCCGGCCCGTCGTCTTCCACCACTATTTTGCAATTATTAATGTAAACAGAGACTTTATTATGCGCATAGTGCAGGGCATTGCTTAAAATGTTCAGCAGCAGGCGGTGAATCTTTTCCGGGTCACCCTCGATCACATTATTGCCGGGAGTGATCGAAGTTTTAATACTGAGCCTTTTTTCCAGGGCCAGACTGTTTACAGCATCTACTGCTTCTTTTATCGCTTCATCTAAGGCCACCGGTTCAAATTTGTAGTATTCTCTAACTGTTTCCATCTTGGACAGGTAGATAAACTGATCGACCAGGGCTTTCATATGTCCTGATTCCCTGATGATTATATCAAGAACCTGTTCATTTTCATCTTCTGGTATGATGCCATCTTTTAATGCTTCGGCATAGCCCTGGATTGACATTAATGGGGTTTTAAGCTCGTGGGAAGCTTTTTGGAAAAAATCTTTCTGGGAGAGATCGTAATCAGCCAGCTGGCCGGCCATTTCATTAAAAGTATCGGCCAGTTCTTCAATTTCGTCACCGGTGTTAATCTCAAGTTTTTCGCTAAACTCCCGCCGGGCCAGTTGATTGGCCTTGCTTTTAAGCTGCTGGAGGGGGCCGACTACAAGCCGGGTAACAAAAAAACCGGATAAAACTGAAACAATTATACCCACCAGCACCGCAAAGCCCAGGATCCCCATAATGCTGCGGTTTAGCTGGGTAAGCATGTCAAGCTGGGAGTAGAGGACCAGGGCGGCTTCTTCCCGATCACTGCCCCTAATGACCGGAAAAGAGACAGCTACCCGGTCCCTTTCAACAATGCTTTCGCTGCTTTCATTACTGAATGCCAAATCCATAAATGTTTCATTGAGCATTTTAGCGCCAGGTGGGTAAACCTCCAGATCACTGCTGTCAAGAATGGTTCCGTCAGGTTTGATCAGTACATAGTCAGCATAAGCGATGCGATTTGCCAGATCAAAAAAAGCTCCTCGCATCTGACTGCTGCCGTGCATGCGTCTGTCGACCACAGCGGAGGCTGACAGGGTTTCTGCCACCCGGTAGAGGCTTTGCACCGTATCGGTAATCAGGTAATAGCGAACAGTAAGGCTGAAAGCCAGGGCTAAAACAGTAAAAGATATGACCAGAACAGCCAGGTAACCTGTAAATATGCGTTTAAACATCCAGTTTGTATCCGTAACCCCAAACCGTGCTTAGTGCCGGTAGGGCTCCTTTCTCGCGTATTTTTTTACGGATTCGTTTAACCGTATCGTCAACCGCCCTTTCTTCTCCATCATAATCAAAACCCCATACTTTTTCCAACATAACCTGCCTGCTGAATGGACGGTTGGGAGAACGGGCCAGCAGAAGGAAAAGATCGAATTCTTTTCCTGTGAAATTAACTTCTTCACCGTTGATGGTTATTATTCTTTTTTGAGGGTCGATCATGGTATTATTATGGACTATTTTTTGATCATGATTGTCTATGGTTTGAATACGCCGGAAGATATTTTTTACCCGGATGATCAGCTCACGGGGGCTGAACGGTTTGGCCAGGTAGTCATCGCCGCCGAGTTCCAGACCAAGGACCCGATCAAATTCTTCGCCGCGTGCTGATACAAAGATTATGGGCAGGTCATAGTTTTCCCGGATGCTGCGGCAAAGGGCCAGGCCGTCTGTTCCCGGCAGCATGATATCGAGAATAAACATATCTGGCAGACTGCTGACCAGGGCATTTCCTAGTTCTTCAGCCGAAGCAAAAGTGCGAACAGTATATGCCTCTTTTTCAAGGTATCGTCTGATCAGGTTGCGAATATTTTCTTCGTCGTCGACTACCCAGATAACAGCCATGGTTTAAGCTCCTTTAATTATGTCTAATTGTATACATAACCGGAATGTAATAACAAGTATAGATCAGAAATCCACGGGGTAACCCACCCCCGTGGATATAATCTATATGAAGCCCGCGAGCAGAGCCCGGGTTTAACCCCGGCTCTGCCCGGGGGCGTTTGCCCTTAACAGCCGGTCGGCACAGATTGGTTAGGTCACTTGCTGTTGTTTGGTTGCGACCGGCTGTTTATCCCTTATTGACCGGATTTATGTTGCTGGTTAAATCGGCCGCTTCCTTTTTCCCAATTGGTATTGCGGTTATTTCGTCCCCGGCTTTCAAAACGTTCGCTTAATTCTGCGGGCACTATTTTGCTCAATTCTTCCTGTTTTTCTTCCATTGCGGCAAATCGTGCTTCCTTGACTTCCTGGAAAGCTTCGAAGTTGCCTTCTTCTCTCAGTTCATGCATTTTTTCGCGAAGCTCAAGCATAATCTCCTGAAACTCACTAATAACGGCCATGAACCGGGTTTGTTCTTCCTCCGACAGGTAATCCAGCACGCAGGTCTCATGATTGGCAGGACCCCGACCATGTTCCCCGAAGGCAAGGGTTACCGAAGATAGGGTTAGCAAAACTATTGTTAGTACTGCTATGACAATAAATGTCTTTTTCATTTCTCTATTCCTCCTTAGTTTAATTTTTTAACCTTGCATTCTCAGTATAACCAGCATGATCGGCAGTTTCATGGGACAAATGTTAAGATTTTGTTAAAAATATTGTTTGTTAGTTTGATTATGGAGCAGGCAGCCTATATAATGGGCAGGTGCATTATTCTATTAGCCTGATTGGTCCGGCATTCGGATTGTTCGGAACCGGTTTGCTTGCTGAATGTGACGGTATGTTTAACTGGTGATGAACATTGTTTTATTTATCAATGAAATTGTGCTATAATATACTAAACTAATAGAAATAATATACAATACTAAAATAGGAGATGAAATTAATGAACAGGAATGATGAAAAGAAAGCAAATCGCCTGATTGATGAAAACTCACCTTATCTTCTGCAGCATGCCCATAATCCGGTCGATTGGTATCCATGGGGAGAAGAGGCTTTTCAAAAGGCTAAGGATGAGGATAAACCGGTATTCCTGAGTATCGGCTATTCAACCTGTCACTGGTGTCATGTCATGGAAAAAGAATCTTTTGAGGATCAGGAAGTTGCTGATCTGCTCAATAAGGATTTTGTTTCGATCAAGGTTGATCGAGAAGAACGCCCGGATTTGGATCAGATCTATATGACTGCCTGCCAGGCGATGACCGGCCAGGGTGGATGGCCGCTGACCGTGTTTTTAACAGCGGAGAAAAAACCCTTTTTCGCTGCTACTTATTTGCCCAAACACAGCAGGCAGGGGATTAACGGCCTGCTCGATTTACTGCCAAAACTGGTTGAAATTTGGGGCAAAGAACGTGAACGGATTGAGCAGTCCGCTCATGAAATCACCGAATCTTTAAAAAAACATGTAGAAAGAGACCTGCCGGGAGTTGAGGTAACGGAAAACCAAAAACTTCCTTCAAAAAATCTGCTCAATAAAGGCTACCGGCAATTAGCAGGCAGTTATGACGATGTTTATGGTGGTTTTGGACGGGCCCCAAAATTTCCGGCACCCCACCAGCTCAGTTATCTTATAGGTTATTGGAAATGCACCGGTTCTGAGCAAGCCCTGGGTATGGCAGTAAATACCCTAAAAGCAATGCACCGCGGAGGCATATTCGACCAGTTGGGCTACGGTATACACCGCTACTCGGTTGACCGGGAGTGGTTGCTGCCCCATTTCGAAAAGATGCTTTACGATCAGGCTACTACTGCTAATGCCGCCCTGGATGCTTATCAAGCTTCTGGCGATCAGGAAATGGCAGATTTTGCCGGCAAGATCTTGCATTATGTTTTGACCGATCTGAGTTCACCGGAAGGTGGTTTTTACTCGGCTGAGGATGCCGACAGTGAGGGAGAGGAAGGAACTTTTTATGTCTGGAGTCCTGATGAAATTATTGCATTGCTAGGCTCTGAAAACGGTCAACTGGTGGTTGAATACTTTGGTGTGACTGAAAAGGGAAACTTCGAAAAAGGCAAAAGTGTTCTGCACCGGGTGCACGAGGACAAGGCATTTGCGGATAAAAAGGGTATTTCTACAGCTGATTTGGAGAAAATTATAGAGCAGTCGCGTTTGGTTTTACTCCAGGCTCGTACGAAGCGGGAAAGGCCGTTTCGCGATGATAAAATCATAACAGCCTGGAACGGAATGATTATCGGGGCCCTGGCCCGGGGGACAGCAGTACTGGGGGATAGCAGGTATGCCGAGGCGGCAGCCCGGGCTGCTGATTT
Organism: Syntrophomonadaceae bacterium; assembly: GCA_007128625.1. Classification (GTDB taxonomy): domain Bacteria; phylum Bacillota; class Dethiobacteria; order DTU022; family DTU022; genus B1SED10-74M. The sequence goes on from SKXC01000067.1 coordinate 8,173, forward strand.
CATTATGGAAAAGATGGTTTCAGAAGAAAATATGCTCTGCAGAATTTACCGGCTCGGAGAGAAGACAGTTCCTGCTTTTCTCGAAGATTATGCTTTTATGGCCCAAGGCCTGGTGGAACTATACCGGACTACTTTTAACAGCCGCAGGCTTGAGCAGGCCTACCTTCTTACCCTGACAATAGACAGGTTATTGAACCGGGGAGATGGAAAACTACTGTTCAGTGCATCAGCTGAAAATATTGCCGGTCTTCCGGTAATTGCCGAATCGTACGACGGAGCAATGCCATCAGGCTTATCGGTAAGCATAGCAAATTACCTCAAGCTGGGCCGGTTAATACGTCAAGACAGCCTGGTTGAAAAAGGGGAAGCTTTATTAAGGGCACAGGTTGATATGCTTGAACGTTATCCAAACGGTCACACCGCCCTATTAGCAGCACTTAACTATGCCCTTGGTCCTCCTGAAGAGCTGGTTATTGCCGGTGAGAAGGGCTCCGAAGCAGTAGAGCAGATGGCCGCTTCGGTCAGCAAGAAATTTCTTCCCCACCTGGACCTGCTTTTCTGCCCGGTTGGCAAGAGCAGTAATAGTGATATAATTTTTGAAATGTGCCCTTTTTTAAAAGAGACTAAAGCAGCCGGAAAGGGAACATTTGCCCAGTATTGCCGTGATATGCAGTGCCTGAAGCCGGTTACAACTGCCGAAGATTTAGAGACACTCCTGTTGGGATGATAACAGACAGTTTTACCCCGGTTTTATGCTTAATTTTTCCGGTCGGAGGATTTAGACGATGATCTGCGGTTCGAGACAACTTTTCTTATTCCTCCTCGTGGGTCGGCTACATCTCCCTTGTAGCGGGGAATAACATGAATATGAAAGTGAAACACTGTCTGGCCGGCAGCCATGCCAACATTAGCCCCGATGTTAAATCCATCGGGGCCATGTTTTTCTTGTAACAAGTTTTTAACCTGGTAAATCATCCTGACCATGGCATTATGCTCTTCGAAGGATGCATCGAAATAGGATTCGACATGTCTTTTTGGAATGACCAGGATATGACCTTTTGAAATCGGGCAGCCATCGTAAAAAGCAAGGGCCTGATTGTTTTCGGCTACAATTGCCAGATTATCTCTTTGACAAAAAACACAGTTCTGCATGAACACCCTCCTTATCAGGTTAAGCAATCTTTATTAGTTTTTTCAAGTTCTCAATGGCCGGCATTCTACTTTATTCCAGGTAAAGGTTTTATCTCATTACCCACTATAACATAACATAATCAGAATAAAATAGCTTTAATGGAGGTTTGCACAGGGGGTTGAAGCCAGCAGGATTTTTTAATGTAGTGGTGAATTATACTCACAAGATCTTTCATGAAGCATCAAGGGAAGGAATTCTACTAAAATGGTTGAAGCAAAGAACTCAGAGCGATTCTTAAATGCATTCTCTACAATTGAGCAAGAAATGAAAAAAATACTGGACTCAGGAGTTCATCTTCCATTTTTTGAACTGGTAAACAAGACTTCTAAGGTTAATCCCCTGATTAAACAGGTTCGATTTGATCTAAAAGAATACGGTGAACTGCGTAATGCCATAATTCATAACAGGACCGATGGGGCAGTAATTGCCGAACCTAATGATAATGTGGTTGCCCACATTGAAAAAGTTGCTAAACTGCTTATAGAGCCGCCCAAAGTAACCCCGCTTTTTCTTAAAGAAGTGCTTACCCTTTCTGCCGATTCCCCTGTATCAAAGGCAATTAAGGACATGAGCAAACAAGTTTACACCCAGGCACCAATTTTGGAAGGTGACAAAATTGTTGGATTGTTAACATTAAAAATGATTGTGCAGTGGATGGGATTGAGCCTGGATGATAATTCTTTTGACATTGAAAACACGACTATAAATGACTTAGTGGATGCAGTCGACCATGTTGATAGTTATGAACTTGTTGATGTCAATAAATCTCTATTGGAGATTCCCGATTTGTTTTATCGCTGGCAGGATAAAGGCGATAAGTTAGAAGCGGTGTTGATTACTCAGAACGGAGAAGATAATGAGCCGCTTAAAGGGATCATCACCAACCGCGACCTGCCGCTGATCCACCGGGAATTAAAATGAAAACAGCAGGAATACAATAAGGAGTTATGAGATGAACACCAAAGCTTTTTTCTATATCACCCTGTTTTTAAGTATTATTCTTTTACTGCTGCCTGTAGTGTTTTTTCTAACCGTGGCAGGGGGCGGTATAGCACAATTTCCCGTGGATTTACCTGGCAAGCAGTCTATTCTACTTGATAAAGAGCAGGATGCAGAAAACAGGCAGGTAGAGATGGTTAATTATTATTCGCTGATCTATTCAGCAGATAAGGACCTCTCCATCAGACCTGCAGAGAAAACAAGCCCGGAAACCGGATCTTTGACTTCAACGCTAGATAAGGTTACACGGTTTTCTTCCAATCAGGCAGCAATTCTCAGCAAAGAACAGCAGATGGTTAATTATATTAACCAGGCCAGGCGGGAGGCCGGCCTGTCTGCTTTGCAGGTTAACAGCCAGATGACCATGGTGGCCCGGGCTAAGAGTAAGGACATGGCTGTCAATAGATATTTCAGCCATACTTCGCCAACTTATGGCAGTTTTACCGATTTGCTGAAGCATTATGGTATCACTTATAGAATAGCGGGTGAAAATTTGGCCTGGAATACAAGCGGCAGCGTTAGTTCTGCCCATAACAACCTGATGAACTCACCGGGGCATAGAAGAAATATTTTGGGTCCTGATTTTCGATATGTCGGTGTCGGGGTTTATGTTGGAAATGATGGCAGGCATTATTTCACACAACTTTTTGTAGGACGCTGATATATCTTTGCACGGAGTGAACTAAATTTTTGTTATGTAAAGGAGAGCATCATGAAAAACTATGATCTAATTGTCCTCGGAGGAGGAACTGCCGGAATGAACCTGGTTTACCCCCTGACTGCCAGGGGTTGGGATATTGCTCTTGTTGAATCCAGCCACCTGGGTGGCACCTGTATAAATATCGGCTGCATCCCTTCAAAAACCTTGATCAGTTCTGCCCGGGTGGTGCAAACAGTCCGAGATGCTCATAAATTAGGAGTTATTGTTGAACCTCCGCAGGTAAACTGGCCGGAGATGGTTAGCCGCAAGGACGAGCTGGTCGGGAAAATCCGCAGCCGCAGTTATAAGAATGTAGAAAAAAATGAGCGTGTTACCTTTTACCAGGGAAAGGCGGCGTTTACAGGCCCGAATTCGGTCGAGGTTAACGGGGAGCCTATTTCTGCAAAAAAAATTGCTATCGCTACCGGGGCCCGGACAGCCGTGCCGCCGGTGCCGGGTTTAAGTGATATTAATTACCTTACTTCCACCTCTGTGATGGAAATGAAAGAGCTTCCTGAAAGCATGATCATCCTGGGTGGGGGAATTATCGCCCTGGAATTTTCACAGCTATTTGCCCGCCTGGGGGTGGATGTGACTATCCTGCAGCGTGATGAGCGCCTGGCTCCAAACCTTGATCCGGAAATATCGGAAGAAATTCGCAGATTGTTAGAAAAAGAAGGGGTTCGGGTCAAAACTGATACCATGATTGGTTCGCTTGGTCTGGAAGGTAAATCAGTTTATGCTCTTGATGAGACCGAAAGCGGTCCGGTGCGCTATTCTGCCGATACAATTCTTGTTGCTACTGGCAGAGAACCCAACAGTGATCAGCTCGATCTTCATAAGGCAGGAGTGGAAACAGACAAGAGAGGTTACATCATTGTCGATGAAGGTTTTAAAACAAATGTAGAAGGAATTTGGGCTATCGGCGATGCTGCCGGTGGGATGATGTTTACTCACAGGGCCTGGCATGATTCATTGTTGCTTTCGCGCTTTTTTACCGCCGGTAAAAAGATAGTTTCTGCAAACCGGTTAATTCCTTTCGCTATTTTTACCGAGCCGGAAATAGCCGGGGTTGGTTTAGATGAAACTGCTGCAATTCAGGCAGGTTATGAAGTAAAGATTCTCAAGTACCCGTTTAAATTCCTGGGGCGGGCCAGGGCCATGGAAAAATTTGATGGCTTTATTAAGATGACAGTAGACAAGAATAATGGCAAAATTCTGGGTACATTTATCATTGGGCCGGAAGCAGGTGAACTGATTCACGAATTAATCACAGCTATGCATTTTGGGGCTACTATTTATGATCTACAGGAGATGATCCACGTTCATCCCACCTTGTCGGAGGCGATTATCAACACCGTCAATCGATGATTGCTAGTCTTTGAAGACAGGAGGTATTCTAATGCTGAAAGTATTATTATTTACTGTAATTATCATTTTTAGCCTGGGTCTTCCGGCCGCAGCCGAATCACTGGATGATCCTCTGGATGAAGTGCCTTTTGAAGAAGATCTCCGTGAGGAAGAACACTATTACCGGGCTCGGGTGTTGGAAGTAGATGAAACCAGGGTAGATGAACATGAATATTATACGGTGATTGAACAGGAAGTGATTGTTGAGCTAACCAGCGGTCCCTACCAGGGGAAAGTAATTGAGATTCTCAACACCTTTTTCGAAGGCGATCCGGTTTATGATTTTATTCTTGAAGAAAACCAGGAAGTAATTGTGGTTGCTCTCGGTGAAGAAGGCAGTTTCGAACAGGTTTATGTCCAGGATATGGCCCGGGATCGTGGAGTATACTATCTTATCGGTGTTTTTATTGTTGCTTTGCTCCTGGTCGGCCGCCTGAAGGGTTTGAAAACGATCATCACCCTGGTGGTGACGATTATTTTGATATTCCAGTTTCTGCTGCCCCTTTTGCTTCGCGGCTACAGCCCGATTCTGCTTGCGGTTGTCATGGCCTGCCTGGCCATCACTTTCACCCTCTTTGTTATCGGTGGTTTGAATTTGAAATCACTGGTTGCCATTCTGGGAACTATTAGCGGAGTGATCGTGGCCGGTTTGATGGCTTTTTGGGCGGGCAGTATAGCCCGTTTGACCGGTTTTGGCAGTCATGAAGCGCAAATGCTCTATTTCATGGATCAGAGCATTGACTTTCGCGGACTTTTATTTGCCGGTATTATTATTGGTTCTCTTGGGGCGATTATTGACATAGGGATGTCGGTGGCCTCTGCAGCAGCAGAAATCAAACAGGTTAACCCGGATATTTCCGGTAAAAAGCTTTTTAGGGGGGCTTTGAATGTTGGCCGTGATGTAATGGGCACAATGGCTAACACCCTGATTCTGGCCTATGTTGGGGCTGCCACCCCAATGCTTTTACTGGTCATGGGTTACGAGATGGACTGGCTGAGGGTGATCAATATGGATATTATCGCTACTGAATTCGTCCGTGGAGTAGCCGGAAGCATTGGTTTGATCACTGCTGTTCCGGTTACCGCATTTCTGGCCCAATATATGCTGGCCGGGAAAAAATAGTTTTTCCATCGCAGCAACCATACTGCATGCAGACATTGGGGGTCGAACATGGCCAATTATGAAGTGAAAGCACTGTCCCCGCAAACATGGAATGATTTTGAAACACTGTTTGAGAAGCACAAGGGTGTGCGCGGTGGCTGTTGGTGTATGTACCACCGTCTCTCTTCGTCTGAATTTAACAAGCTTTCCAAAGATGAGAGACGTGCACGCCACAAGGATTTAACATTTCGGGGTGAAGGCCATGGCCTGTTAGTATTTGAAGCCCGGGTTCCAGTAGCCTGGTGTCACTTTGGACCAGCTGAAGCATTTGTTCAATACGATCGCAACCGTGCCTACTCCAGCCTCAGCATTGCACCGGAACTTAAGCCGGATTGGCGTATTGCCTGCATCTTTGTAGATAAAAGCCATCGTAAAAAAGGCCTCTCCTCTTTTGCCTTGCATGCAACCATGAAAATGATACGACAAAAGGGCGGTGGCATTGTAGAAGCCTTCCCGCTGAATGTGCCTGAAGCTAAGAGCCTCCCGTATACCGGGACTATTGATATGTATAAGAAAGAGGGTTTCGAAGAAATTTGTCCCCTGGGAGTTCGGACAGTCCTAATGCGCCGGATTGTGAAGTGAATGCATGTCAAAGGGACGGTTCTTATGACATTACTTGTTTAATTATAAATTTCCCAAGTATTGAAATACTTCATATACTAGAAAAGCAGGCCATACTATTGCTTTGAGAAATCCGATAACACCTGCCCAGAAAGTTGTGGCTGTCGAAATAAAATAAACCGCCGCTCCAATAAAACCAAGTCCGTAAACAGCACCTGAAGTACCATCACTTGCTTTGCTGCTCATGTAAACCCATCCCTTCAATTGGAGTTTAAAATATGCTTTTTTGCTGGGAGTATAATACCACTTTATTTAGATGAAGATCAAGCTGGCGCGACCCAATAAAGCTTGCTTAATTAAAATAAAGGTCTTGTGCCAGGCATAACAGA
>SKXC01000158.1 GCA_007128625.1 Syntrophomonadaceae bacterium
AAAGTAAGAAAGGAGAGCATGGTTAAATTTGAGCAACCAGGAATATAAAGAGGAACTGGTTCGGGCTAAAGAGGCCTGGCAGGAAAAAGTTAATAAAGCGCTTGAAAAACAACCTGAACGAAAAGAATTTAAACTTGACTCGGATCTGGAACTGGATATAGTATACGATCCGCTGCACCGGGAAGATTTTGACTACTTGAGCCAACTGAACTGGCCCGGCAAATATCCCTATACCAGGGGAATACAGCCGACAATGTATCGCGGCCGGCTCTGGACCATGCGCCAGTATGCCGGATTCGGCAGTGCGGAAGAAACCAATCAAAGGTTTCGGTATCTTTTACAAGAAGGACAAACCGGTTTAAGTGTGGCTTTTGATTTGCCTACTCAGATCGGTTATGATTCCGATCATCCGCTGGCCCGTGGTGAAGTGGGTAAAGTCGGGGTGGCTATAGATTCTTTGGCGGATATGGAAATTTTAATGGACCAGATTCCCCTTGATCAGGTCAGCACCTCGATGACCATCAATGCCCCGGCCGCGGTTTTGCTGGCCATGTACATGGCTGTAGCCGAAAAGCAGGGTATTCCCATGGAAAAAATTAAGGGGACCATCCAGAATGATATTCTTAAAGAATATGTTGCCCGCGGCACATATATTTTCCCGCCCCGGGAATCAATGCGTCTGGTGGTTGATATATTTTCATTTGCCGGCGAAAAGATACCGAACTGGAATACGATAAGCATCAGCGGATATCATATCAGGGAAGCCGGTTCAACCGCTGTGCAAGAAGTGGCCTTTACCCTGGGTAATGGCATCGCCTACGTGGAAGCGGCCCTGGAAGCAGGCCTGGAAATTGACCGTTTTGCTCCCCGCCTGTCCTTTTTCTTCAATGCTCATTCAAATTTTTTAGAAGAGGTGGCCAAGTTCAGGGCGGCCAGGAGGATCTGGGCCCGCCTGATGAAAGAAAGATTTAATGCTAAAGATCCGCGTTCGATGATGCTGCGCTTTCATACCCAGACTGCGGGCTCTACCCTTACCGCCCAGCAGCCTGATATCAACCTGGTCCGGGTCGGTTTTCAGGCTTTGAGTGCGGTTTTAGGCGGAACCCAGTCTTTGCATACCAACTCAAGAGATGAGGCTCTGGCTTTGCCCAGTGAACAGTCGGTTTTGCTGGCCCTGCGTACCCAGCAGGTTATCGGGCACGAAATCGGGGTTACCGACACCGCTGATCCCCTCGGCGGCGCCTATTTTATTGAAAGTCTCACCGACCATATTGAAGAAGAGGCCCTGAAATATATTGCACGGATAGATGAAATCGGGGGGGCAGTGGAGGCTATTGAAAACGGGTTTATCCAGCAGGAAATCCAGGCCAGCGCTTACCGCTACCAGAAAGAAATAGAAGCACAGAAGCGGGTGGTGGTCGGGGTTAACCGTTTTGCGATTAGCGGTGAACAACCGATCGATTTATTGAAGATGGATCCGTCAACCAGCCAGAGGCAGGTTGACAGGTTAAAAGAAGTTCGATTAAGCCGCAACCAGGATGTGGTTGCCTCTGCGCTGCAGGATTTGCGAAAAGCGGCTCAATCCGGCGCCAACATGATGCCCTGCATCTTAACTGCGGTGAAAGCCTATGCGACTATGGGAGAGATCTGCAATACTTTAAGAGATGTTTTCGGTGAGTACCAGCAGCACAACATTCTTTAAACATGCACAGCCTAAAAAATCATTGGCTGGCAATTGTTCAGGTAAAGGAGGAGTTTTGAGATGAGTGGTAAACCGGTGCGGGTGCTTGTCGGTAAAATTGGTCTCGACGGTCATGATCGCGGGGCAAAAGTGGTAGCCCAGGCCCTGCGGGATGCCGGGATGGAAGTAATCTATACCGGCCTGCGGCAAACCCCGGAGCAGATTGTAGAAACAGCTCTTCAGGAAGATGTCCAGGTAATCGGTTTAAGCATCCTTTCCGGGGCGCACATGCAGCTTTTGCCGCCGGTGTTGGAAATGCTGCGTGTACAGGAAAGCCATGATATAATTGTTCTTGTTGGCGGCATAATTCCCGAAGAAGACAGGGTATCCTTAAAAGAAAGCGGAGTTTCAGAAGTGTTTTCTCCCGGATCTTCAACTGAACAGATCGTGGAGTTTATTAAGCAGAAAATTAAGGATAATAAATAAGATAGGAGAGTTTATCTTGTTCGACAAGATTGACCATATTGGGATCGCTGTAAAGGATTTAGAAAAAGCAATCAGGTTTTACCGGGATCAGCTGGGCCTGGAGCTAAAGGGGATCGAAGAGGTTGAGGAACAGAAGGTAAAAGTGGCTTTTTTCCCGGTAAAGGAGAGCAACCTGGAACTTCTTGAATCAACCGATCCATCTGGACCGGTTAGTAAGTTTATTGAAAAAAGGGGTGAAGGCTTCCATCATCTTTCATTCCGCGTCTCCGATCTTGAAGGCAAGCTGCGGCAGTTAAAAGATCAGGGTATACAATTAATAGATGAAAAGCCCCGTTACGGGGCAGGGGGGGCAAAAATTGCCTTTTTAAATCCCAAATCAACCGGAGGTATTTTAATCGAGCTATGTCAGCATTAAGCGCGGGGAATAATTATGCAGAAAGCGGTGATAGCAATGGATGACAAACTGAAACATCTTGAAGAAAGACGCCAATATACTGTGTCTGGCGGGGGCAAGGAGCGGATCGAAGGCCAGCATAAAAAAGGTAAACTAACGGCCCGGGAAAGACTGGAAAAGCTTCTTGACCAGGGCAGCTTTGTTGAAGTGGGCACTTTTTCCCAGACCGGCCTGGAAGATGCAAGCAGCCTTGATTATCCCAACCCGGGTGAAGGGGTGGTTACCGGTTACGGAACAGTTAACGGACGCAAGATTTATGTTTTCGCCCAGGATTTTACAGTTGCCGGCGGCTCCCTCAGCGAGGTCCATGCCAATAAAATATGCCGGGTTCTTGACCTGGCTGCATTAAATGGAAATCCGGTTATCGGCATAAATGACTCGGGCGGAGCCCGGATTCAGGAAGGAGTCTACGCCCTTAACGGTTACGGCTCCATATTTTATCGTAACACCCTGTGTTCGGGAGTAATTCCGCAGATATCCGTGGTCATGGGCCCGAGTGCCGGGGGTGCAGTATACTCTCCGGCCATAACGGATTTTGTTTTTATGGTAGATAAGACCAGCTATATGTTTATCACCGGGCCTCAGGTAATCGAGGCAGTTACCGGTGAAAAAGTAACCCCTGAAGAGCTGGGTGGGGCAGCCACCCATAATGAGACCAGCGGGGTGGCTCATTTTTTTGCCGAAGATGAAGAAGATTGCTTCAGGCAAATCAGAGAACTAATCAATTACCTTCCTTCCAACAATGTCGATGATCCCCCGTTAGCCGAACCCCTGGAGCCGGAATTAAACCAGGAAGAACTGGCTACGCTCATGCCCGATAATCCAAATCGCTCGTACGATGTCCGTGAAGTAATTAAAAGGGTGGTTGACGGCAGTAAACTTGTAGAAGTTCACAAGGGTTATGCCCAAAACGCCCTGGTTGGATTTGCCCGTATTAACGGTCAGGCGGTGGGTATAATTGCCAACCAACCCCAGTCTAAGTCCGGCTGCCTCGATGTTAACTCATCGGATAAAATTGCCCGCTTTGTCCGATTCTGCGATAGCTTTAATTTGCCCCTGGTTACTTTTGTCGATGTCCCGGGCTACCTGCCCGGTGTAGAACAGGAATGGGGCGGGGTGATCAGGCACGGCGCGAAGGTTCTTTATGCCTATTCGGAGGCAACGGTGCCGCAGATATCAATTATTTTGCGCAAAGCTTATGGAGGAGCTTATATTGCCATGAATTCACGCTCCCTCGGCGCAGATCTCTGCCTGGCCTGGCCAACAGCTGAAATAGCAGTTATGGGCCCGGAAGGAGCAGTTAACATCGTTAACAGAAAAGAACTGGAAGAAGCAGAAGACAAGGACAAAAAGCGCAAGGAACTGGTTGATAATTACCGCTTTAAGTATGCCAACCCGTACATAGCTGCTGCCCGGGGCTGGATCGATGAAGTGATTGATCCGCGGGAAACCCGGTCTTTTATAATTCGGGGCCTGCAAATGGTTGATAACAAGCGGGAGCAGCGCCTGATGCGCAAACA
>SKXC01000028.1 GCA_007128625.1 Syntrophomonadaceae bacterium
ATCTCATTAATTTCTGTACTGGTCCCGATTATCCCGGAAAATGTGCACTTCTTATTTTCTTTCATAATCCTGGTGGCCAGCTCTTCAACCTCTTCTTTTCTGCGAAACGAGAGAACAGCTCCCGAAACACGGTCTTCCTCATACATAAGGGTAATATTGTAAAAAAGAAAAAGGGTATTATTGTCGGGACCGTTATAAGTGACTTCATTGACATAGTAAAGTTCACTTTCGGTATTCTTCTGATTGTTGAGCACATCTTTCACTTTGAAGTCGGGGAAAATAACGTTGATATGACAGCGTTTTCTATCACTGTGCTTTAAATTTAGCATACTCTGGGCAGCCTGGTTAATGTTTGTAATCATTCCCTGGTTATTGATAGCAATAACCCCTTCATAAATCGAATTGATTACATCTTTGAACTGATTCATCAGGCTGGTAACTTTAGATTCCATTTTTTTCTCATTAAGCGAGATTGAGATAATATTACACAGTTTGCTTAAAAAGTTCTGCATTTTATCATAATGGTTGAGCAGTTTGCGGCGATGCTGCTCTGTAAGAGCAAGTAGAGAAATAGTTCCTATCTTATCATCACCGGAAAAAATGGGCCGCATAATAAAAGCTAAAACATCACATTCTTCAAAGTATTCACATTCGGTGCAGCATACTGCATGAGCAGTATTTTCAACAAAAATTGGCTCATCATCTGCAGAAGTTAATATTTTATGAGTCATACACCCTTCATCATAAATCGCACCGACTTCTTTTCCGAAATAACCACTACCGGCAATAACTTCCAGGTTACTGCTGATTATGCCAATCTCAATATCGACAACCCCGGCAAAAGCCCCGGTAACCTGCTGCAAAAAACCCTGAATACTCTTTAATTCTTTCACTAATCCATACCACCTTTTTTAGCTAAAACTGACCTGTTAGATACGGATTACTTCGTTGCCACAATGTTTAAGAAATTTATCAAAATCCTGGTAAGAAAGGTTGACAGTTGCCGTATTAACATTGGGATGAAAATTTACAGATTCTTTTTTTTGTAAATCCCGATCAATTACCAGGGTCACCGCTTTTTTTTGATCATTGATTAACCCAAAAGGAGAAACTGCTCCGGTTTCAAGGCCCAGGTGTTCATGCAAACGTCTTTCGGAAGCAAAACTTAATTTACCCGCGGCCAGTTTTGCAGAAAGATCTTTTAAGTCAACAGATTTTGATTGCTCCAGGACAACCAGGTAATGACGGTTTCCTTTATTGTTTCGCAAAAAAAGGTTTTTCGAATGAGCACCCTCAATATCTTTCCAGTACTTGCTGGCTTCTTCTACTGTATAAACCGGTGGGTGCTCATAACGGGTATAGGCCAGCTTTAGCTGATCAAGGGTATCATAGACTTTTTGCTCGGTTTCTGAAATCAAGTTGGCATTCTCCCTTCATATTATATTAAATTATAGGCGTTAAAAAAACTATTTTGCAAGAGTTTTGCAAATATATGTAATTAACGTTAACATGGTTGACTTTACTTGTCAAATCAGAATATTCACCAGTTTCTGCTGCACTTAGTGTTTTTGATAAATTACTGTTAACCAGGTGTTTATGAAATTACCGGTAAATTCTTTATTGCTGCCCGCCAGCTTTACCTCTTTTCTTAAATTAAGATAAGCTGGCTATTTACAGGTTATCTTCTTTTATCATGAAGGGACCGGCCCCCAATAACCAGAATCCTTTTATCACTTTGCCTTGAGCAAACTCTAACCGGCCGTATCCATGCCGGCGGTTAAAAAACCAGCCCCCGCTGTATTTTTCTCCAGCTAAATATGAGTAAGTTCCGTAACCATGTCGTAAACCTTTCCACCATTGCCCATGGTAACTGCCATGTCCGGGCCAGGTGCAATTACCCCGGCCATGAAATCTGCCGCCGGAAAAATCACCTTCATATTCACCGCCATCAGCAAAGATACAATGACCATGTCCGTGCATTCGACCTTTTCTCCAGCTGCCATGCCAGGTACTCCCATCTGCCTGTTCAAGAGAGCCTTCACCATGGTACAATCCTTCTTTAAAATCACCTTGATAGCGATTGCCCCGAGCGTCTGCCTTGAGACCATGGCCATCCATTTGATCTACGGACCATTGCCCTTTATATTCAGAACCGTCAGGCCAAACCTGGGTCCCCTGTCCATGCTTTTTGCCAGCTTCAAATTCACCTGTATAGATGATGTCGTTTTTATAGGTTACCGTTCCCTTGCCTTCAGGCAGGCCGTTTTTCAAATCACCATTGTAAGGCGAACCGTCTGCAAAGAAGAAAGTGCCATCATCAACCGGTTTTCCTTCTATAAACATTCCCGCATAACAGGAACCGTTTTTATAATAAAGTTTCCCTTCACCATGCGGCAGGCTGTCTTTACTTTCCCCTCTATATTTTAATCCGCCGGGTAAAAAGCATAATCCCCCGCTGACATTTTCCCCATGCTCATACCTGCCGTAGAATTTTGTTCCATCGGGGAAAAACACAGCTCCTTTTCCGTGAGGCAGCCCATTTAACAATTTCCCCCGGTATCTTGCTCCATCAGAAAAAAAGAAGCTTCCTTTTTCAGCAAAACGCCCTTTAACAAACAGGCCTTCATAACGAGAACCATCAGAAAAAGTATAAACACCTTTCCCGTGCATCAAATTATTTTTCCACTGTCCTTCGTATTTACGACCATCCGGCCAGGTCTGTGTCCCCATCCCCTGTTTGCGATCATTATACCACTGACCGGTATAACTTTTCCCATCAGGCCAGGTCATAGTTCCTTCACCATGGCGGTAAGCTTCACTCCAGCTACCGCTGTACACCCTGCCGTCAGGACGAGAAAAGGTTCCATAACCTTCATAAAGGCCGTTGACAAATTCTCCTTCATACTTTTCTCCACCGGGCCAGTAATAGGTGCCGTACCCATTCATTTGATCGTTTTCCCATTCACCCTCATATTTGCGCCGGTCGGCAAACAGGTATATCCCTTTACCATGCATTTTGTCATTTTTCCACTGGCCTTCATATTTATCACCATTGGACCAGGTAAAAGTGCCTTCACCATAAAAAAGTCCGTTCTTCCACTCCCCGGTGTACTTATTCCCATCAGGCCAGGAGATTGTTCCCCATCCATGGGGTTTGTTGTTTAGAAGATCACCCCTGTAAGTGCCATTTCCGGCATATTTCATAACAGATCGACAGCCTTTCGCAAAAATGATGAAACAGCAAAGATCAATAACCTATATTTCGTTAAAGATCGGTGCTTTCCCTTCTATCGTTTGTTTGATTTAGTCATTCAACCGGTTGACGCATCGGGCAGATCAGAATCTTTCTTTTTGCGCCAGGCCAAAAATACCATGAAAATACCCAGTTCATATAAGAGCATTAAGGGAATAGCCATTAATATTTGAGAGAATATATCGGGAGGGGTGAGGATTGAAGCAAATATGATGATAATCAGCAGGGCAAATTTTCGGTTTTTACGTAAAAATGAAGTGTTTATCAGGCCAATACTGCCCAGAAACCAAAAAACAACCGGCAGTTGAAAAACCAGTCCAAAGGACAAAATAAATGAAGTGGTAAAAGAAATATAGCGGGCAATACTAAAACTGGGCATAAGGTCAGCTCCCGAAAAACCGATAAAAAAGTTTAGGGCAAATGGTAATACTACGAAGTAGGAAAATGAAATTCCCAGAGCAAAAAGGATATACATAACCAGGGTTAGTATTATAGCTGATTTCCTGGTTTTTCCCATTGCAGCTAACGCCAGGGCAAGCAGTTGATAGACAACCAGGGGCAGGGTTATCGTGGCACTGGCAATAAAGGCCAGACGAAGGTTGGCCAGAAGCGCCTCGGATGGTGTCAGGAAGATCAACTGTAGATCAAGACCCTCGGCATTAAGCTCACTGTAAGCCAAATTAGCCGGCAGCAAAAGAATATGGCGTATTTCGTCAATGAAAGTAAAACAGGCGATCGCAAAAATAAAAACTGCTACGGCAATAATCATTAAGCGCTTTCGCAGCTCTTCGAATATAAGTATGATTCTTTCTTTTTCCATAGGCCTTGTTCTTAGCGCATTCTCCCCCGACTCTTAATCAAAAATAAT
>SKXC01000012.1 GCA_007128625.1 Syntrophomonadaceae bacterium
AAATTTATAGATTGTTCGATTGTTTTAGTTGAGTGTTTAGAGCCGTCAGTAGCCAGTAAAATTTTATCCATATTTTATTCACACTCCTTACCTGTTATTTGTTTTTTTTAATCATTGTCTGAGCAGTCTTGATTCTTAAGACAACTGCAAACACCTCCATCGATGCTTTTTCGTATCCTCTGATGGATAATGATTTTTCTCCCACACCTTTTTTCTAATCATAGTATATAGTCAATTGTAAATATATACAAGGCCTCCTTTTTTATCCTGAAAGGTCTTGTATTAACCAGTAATCGAGTCTGGTGAAATATAATATCAGACATCAACCCGACCGATACCCTGGTCCAGGTAACTCTGGGCCATCTCCCGGTAAAAGGCAGCGCTGGAATCAACCCACATCAGGGAAGCACCGTCGATTTCTTTTTTTATTCTTGCCGGTGTGCCTGCGGCCAGGTGTCTTGCCGGAATGATCATATTGTCAGAAACCACACTGCCGGCGGCGACCATTGCTTTTTCACCAATTTCGCAAAAGTCCAGTAAAACTGCGTTCAAACCGATGATCGCTCCGTTCTTTACCGTGCAATTGTGCAGTACCGCCCCGTGAGCGACAGTTACATTTTCACCAATGAATGTATCACCGTCATTCATAATGTGCACAACCACATTGTCCTGGATGCTTGTGCCCCTGCCTACATATATTCGACCGAAATCCCCACGCAGTACTGCTCCAAACCAGATGCTGGCTCCATCTTCAATCGTCACATCACCTATTACAGACGCAGTGGGTGCTATGAAAGCGCCCGGTGCAATCTTTGGTTTTTTCCCTTTAAGTTCCATTATCATTAGTGTGGTTATCTCCTTTCATTAAATAGAACCTTCTTTATACCAAATTAACTATTTTTTCGAAACACTGTTCCTCTCAACAGGGCCACCGTTTCATCACCGCGGAAAACGGTCATACGATAAATGCCTGTTGATCGGGTGAGATGCTCTTCTTCTGCTACTGCAGTTAAAAGGTCTCCACTAACAGTTGCTTTAATATAGTTGATGCTAATATGCATAGCCAGAGCTGTTCCGCGAGTATTTGAGGCGAGCCCGAAAGCAGTATCAGCCAGGGTGAATAAAGCTCCTCCGTGGGTGACACCGTTAAAATTATGCATGTCTGGAGCAATTTTCAGGCTTAAGCGCGCATAGCCGGCCTGCACGGCTTCTAGCTTGATTCCTAACTTCTGAGGGAAAAGATCTTGCCGGTAAAGATCTTCAATCTTCTGGGAGTAATCAACCTCCCTATTATCCATGATCATTCCTCCCTGCCCGTGCTTAATATAAAAACAGTATACTTGATGTGCCAATTTATTGAAACCCTTTTGCTAATTCTGGACTCATAATAACCCTGGTTGGTAGATCTTAAAGTTAGCCCCTGCGATTTACAAAAGATTTGGAAAGCTGAATTACTATCTTTGTTAATCCACGTCAATCCACCCGGTCCGGGTATAGATTATGATTAAGGATCAGGTTTTTTTGATCGGGTTACGTCACTTGTTTCAAGAGGTTCTGGTTGTGATAAAATAAGGCTAGAAGAGGCTCATTTGTAGCACGATAAAAGTTTGCCGGGGAGTGAAAGTGGATGGATCAGAATGAACTCCAGAAAAGAAAAGCCCAGCTTGAAACCACCAGGGAAAGCTATCCAGAAAAATATTTGCCTGAAGACGAGATATTTAGTCATATTCATGCCGGTGACAGAATTTTTATCGGTACAGCATGCGGTGAACCTCAATACCTTGTCCAGGCCCTCATTAATTTTGTAGAATCTAATCCAAAAGCTTTTTTTGATGCGGAAGTTCTGCATGTCTGGACCCTGGGTGTTGCTCCATATATGGACCAGAAATTTAGGAAAAATTTCAGGCACAATTCATTTTTTATAGCTGAAAATACCAGGGAAGTGGTCAATAAAGGGCTTGCCGATTATACACCCATCTTTGCTTCAGATATACCTGGTTTGTTTAGAAGCAAGCTGGTGCCGGTTGATGTCGCTTTGATCCAGACTTCACCGCCTGATCTGCATGGATACATGAGCCTGGGTATCAGTGTTGATATAACCAAGGCCGCAGTTGAAAATGCTACACTGGTTATTGCCCAGGTTAACTCTCAGATGCCAAGGATCCATGGAGACACCTTTATTCATATTGAAGATATTGATTTCATTATCCCTTACGATGAAAATTTGCTGGAATATAATACTGTCACTCCACAGACGGATGCAGTACAGGAGATTGGGAAATATGTGGCCCGGATCATCGATGATGGTGATACTATCCAGGTTGGCTATGGAAACCTGCCCAATGCAATTCTGGCAAACCTTATTTCCAAGAAAGATCTCGGCATCCATTCGGAACTCCTGAGTGACGGCATTGTAGATCTGATGAAAAAAGGAGTTATTAATAATTCCCAAAAGACCATAGATCGGGGGAAAACTGTGGCCTCCTTTTGCATGGGTAGTAATGCAACATATGACTACCTTGATGATAACCCCGGTATAGAATTTAGATCCATTGATTATACCAATGCCCCGATTACAATTGCCATGAATAAAAATATCGCAGCGATTAATACCGCCCTGGAAATCGACCTTACCGGTCAGGCTACGGCAGAATCACTGGGCAGGTATTTTTTTAGCGGAATAGGCGGTCAGGCTGATTTTATGCGGGGCGCAGTTTTGGCAAAAGGTGGAAAGACTATCCTTACCCTGCCTTCAACCAGTGAAAATGACACAATATCCAGGATAGTTCCTTTTTTAAACGAAGGTGCCGGTGTTACTTTAACCCGTGGTGATATTCATTATGTGGTCACAGAATACGGAATTGCTTACCTGCATGGAAAAAATGTGAGAGAAAGGGCGATGGCTTTAATTTCGATCGCTCATCCATCATTTCAGCCATGGCTTATTGAGGAAGCGAAAAAAGCTTCGCTGATCTATAAGGACCAGGCTTTTATCCCGGGGGAAAAAGGAAAGTATCCCGCTGAGCTTGAGACACGCAGAACCACACGGTCAGGACTGGAGTTTTTCTTCAGGCCGGTCAGGATCAGTGATGAACACCTGCTCAAAGATTTTTTTTACAGCCTTTCCGATGAAACCAGGTATAACAGGTTTCTTTCACCGCGAGAAGATTTGCCCCGTGACATGCTGCAGGATCTTTTTCTGGTTATTGATTATACCAGGCAAATGGTAATCCTGGCGACAGTTGAGCATGAAGGCGCTGAAGTTGTTGTCGGGGTGGGTCAGTATGTTGTTCTGGAGGGAACCCTTACCGCCCAGGTGGCCCTGGTGGTAAGGGATGATTACCATCATAAAGGTCTGGGTACTGAATTGCTTTCTTACCTGGCCTACATTGCCAGGAAGCAGGGGCTGACCGGTTTTACAGCCGAGATCCTCCCGGAAAACAAACATGTTTTACATTTGCTGGAGAAGACAGGAAAAGTGGTTGAGAAAAAGTTTTCCGCAGGAGTTTACCTGATCGAAATCGCTTTCAAGCAATAGTTTTTTATCTCCATTTTTAAAGCTAGGCTATTTTTTCCACTTTAACTGCACAGGATTTTAGCTCCGGAGTCTTGGCAATTGGGTCCAGTTGATCGTTTGTAAGGATATTGGCAGGAGCTTCCCGGTAGTGGAAAGTCATAAAGATTACTCCCGTGGGCACTACCTCGGTTACATCTGCCCTTACTTCTACCTGGCCCCTCCTGGAAGATACCTTTACCAGGTCTCCGCTTTCAATGCCCAGCTTCTCGGCATCCGCTTTACTGATCTGAACCCATTCTTCATTTTTAAAGGCACTCAGAGGTTTACTTTTCCTGGTCATCGAACCGGTATGGTAATGGTAACGATTACGTCCTGTGGTAAGAACCAGCGGAAAGTCCTGGTCAGGCACTTCTGCAGAAGGCTGATGTTCAACCGGAACAAATAAGCCCTTGCCCCGGGTAAATACACCTTCATGCAAGTAGGTAGTCCCGGGATGGTCAGGGTCTGGGCACGGCCACTGCAGGCCGCCTTCCTGTTCCAGTCGTTCGTAACTCATACCGGCATAACTGGGAGTAAG
>SKXC01000089.1 GCA_007128625.1 Syntrophomonadaceae bacterium
ACCTGGCAGGAACTTTATGAAAATAGCGATGCCGAACTGCGCCGCTGGCTGGTCCTGTGGACACCCAGACAGATTACCTCCGGTGAAGAGGAACAGCTGCGCCATGCCTATGCCTGTCAGCTGCTGCAGGAAGAATATTCCACTGACAACAGTTCGGTGGGACAGCAGATGAATCAACAGCTCTCTGTTTTATTTGCCGAAGAAAAAGGAAAGGTAAATGAGATTTTTCGCAACCTTTATTTTCAGGGCAGGCTGCAGGCCGTGGAGCAGATACCCTCACCTTCTTCTTTTGGTTACCTGCCCCTAAAAGAGTTGGTCTCTCATGCAGCTGCTGAGATCTTGAAAGCACGCTTTCCTCGACACAGTGAAATTCGTCCCCTGAGTGAGCAAATTACCGGCAGCCTGATGCAGCGTACCCTGGATATGCTTTTCTCTCCGCAGCTGGAGGATCAAGGACTGGAACGAGGCACCAAAATGATGATCGACGCTTACCTGGTTCCCCTGGGCCTGGTTAAAAGGAAAGGGCAAGGCTACCAGCTGGAAATCGACCCTAAAGCGTCACCACTTACTGCCGAATTCCTGGCCCGGATACCTGAGACTGGGCGAATTACCCTGGAGCGGCTTTACCGGCACTTACGCAAAGGCCCCTTTGGTCTCAATGCAACCTGCTTCCAGGTGCTGGGCACAGCAGCAATTTTAAGTGGTGCCGTCTCGGCTTACCAGGGCGGCAAACGCCTTGCTCCTTCCCAGGTTAATTACTACCGGTTTTGGAATATTGAAGAGATCGGCCCGGGAACCTTAATCAGACCGGAACTGCAGAAGGTCCTGGCCGAATTGCCCTTCCTGCCGGCTAAACTACGCAGCGGACCGCTTACTTTTTCCGCTCAACAGCAGGTCTGGGAAACAGTTGTCACCTTTAAAATGGAATGGAGCAAAAAAATTGCAGAAATTAATAAGCGTATTGAACAGTTAAAAAATCATCCCTTTTTTAGTGCAGTCAACTGGGACAGCCTCAGTAGAACCGTAAACCGTTTCGGTAAATTCTTAGAAGAAATTAAAACTTCTTATGCCTCCCGGGAAGGACTTGAACGTTTCCTGGCTAACTGTCAATCCTCACCATTAATCATTGATGACTGGAACCGCTTGACCGCCCTGGAATATTTTTTTAGCAGTGATCTGCCTGAAATACTACGCCTGGGTCATTATTTAAAAGATGAGTCGCTGGTCATCCCCGAGACAGAAGAACATGATCAATTACACCGGCGTTACCAGATGTTGATCGAACTGTTGGAAGAAGAAGCGCTGTTATGGGAGGAAAAATACCGGGAAAGACTTAAACGGGAATTTAGACAGTTCCAGGAAGAATATATCAACATTTATCTCACCAAACATAACGAAACCATTGGCAGTGGTCGGATAAAGCCCTACCGGACCATTCTGGAAACCGAAGCCTACCATCTATTAGAAAAGCTGGGACAGATTAACGCAGTTGTGGTAGAAGATGACCTGGTTAGTATAAACCAGCGCTTGAGCAAACCCTTAAAAAGAGAGTGCCACAAGGCAGATGAACTGCTTTTAGCCGAGCACCCAACTTGTCCCTGCGGTTTTACCATGGAAGAAACAGTCCATCTACCGGATAAAACTGATTTGGAAGAACAGGTCATAAGAGGAATTAAAGCTTACCTGTTAACCCTTCAGGCACCAGAAAATGGCCAAAAAATTACTGCTCATTCTGAACACCTGGAGCTCGTTGGCAGGCGCCGTGAAGCAGCCCCCCTGCAGGAACTGCTCACGGTCAATGCCGGTAAAAACAGGAGTGACTTGATAAAAAGCATCAGCCCCTTGATCAGCCAAAACACTATTGCTCATATTAATCGGGCTCTAACCGGAGATGCGATCATTGCCGAACGTTCAGTTGAAGAATTGCAGGATATGCTCTCAGAACGGGTATTTAACAAAGCCCAGCTGGAAGAACTATTTCAAAGGTGGCTTACAGCTGGCGAGAATAAACCACCTGATTATATAAGGGTTACCCGACAATACGGATCTGCAATTATAAACTATGAAAGCAGAACAGATACAATTACGGAAAGAGGCCGGGACGCACAGGTGTTTCTGGAAGAAATGTTTCCCCGCCTGATCCCCCTTGCTGGAAAAATCAAAGAAGAAACACTTTTTGCCCTGGCCCTTTTGTGGGGCTGGTTGAAATTTTATTGTCCAGCCAGTAATAACGGTGAAGTAGCCACTGAGAATCCTTTTAGGATATATGTGAACCTGATAACCGAACAGCCTGAAACTATAAAACAAAACTTTAACCAATACCAGGATGAAATCGCTGCCCTGGGAGAGTTTCTGCTGACCGACAGAGAAGAACTACAACCGGGTTTCCTCGAAAAATCTGCTGAGGAAGCAAACAAGATAATCCCGGCTGAACAGCTGATAGAGAGTTACTATCGTCTAAGTGCTGTAGATCCTCACCGCTTTGAAACCTTGCTGGAGTTAATGGTCGATGAACCTTTTTTCCCGGCGGTAAGCCAGGAAAGCGCCAGGAAGCTGGCTGTGCAAATTTCCGCCGAAGAATCGGTGCCACAATTAAACATTATGACCGGTATGCTGCGCGAGGTCTTAAAAACTAATCCTGAGGAAGGGACCGGACTGACTGCCTCGCACCGGGGGAAAAAGTATTCTTCTCTGTATATGCTCCATACCCTGGCTGAATGCAACCAGATTTTACGTGAAACTGAACGAATAGCACAAAGCACCCCGGGAAACGACAAAAACTGGGAGAGACTCTACCGCATGATCGCCCCTTTTGAACTATCCCTGGGACAACTGGAAGAAGCCCCGGATCGCTCATTAATTCCTGAAATTACCATTAAAAGGTGGAAACGCCACTATGCTTCCCTGCTCGAACCACTTACTCAAGCATTTGCCCAATATTACGAAAAGGAAGCATCTTCCAATAGGCAAACCCTGCACAGTCTTTTTAACCGCCTGCCCAAATGGACAGCCAAAGAAAGTGACAGCCGGGGAATTTTCCTGGTTATCCTGGACGGGGCCCGGGTTGATATTTGGGATGCTTTACTGGAACAATTGCTTGATAACCACAGTTTCCAGGTTTTACGCGAAGGCCTTCTGTGGGCAGTCCATCCCAGCATAACCGAAGCTCAGTTACAACCTTTGAAAGAAGAAGGTTTACTGGGACATATTGTGAATATGAACGAGCAGCTGGTCGCAGAATTGATCTCTGATCCACAGACATTTCTCCAGGCAGTCGACAACACCCCGCTCCGACAAGAAAAGAAATCTGCCCTGAAAGCAATTAAATATAACTTTGTTGACGAAAAAATTCACTCTTCCCGAGACATCCTTCCGGTGCTCAGGGAAGAACTGCTTATGCAGAGCCGAAAGAAACTGCTTCCTCTTCTGGAATACCTGCCTTCAAGAGCATTTTTATTGCTTGCATCCGATCATGGCTTCAAAACCAACCTCTACCATGATAAAAACAACAAGGATGAGCCGCTATACCTGCACGGCGGTGCTACATTTTTTGAAACCCTTGCCCCCTGGGCTCTGTTAAAGAAAAAGTGAGGGCAGCCCAAATTAGTTTAGAGCTGCCCCTGTCGAACTATACTACAATCCGGAAAAATCACTCAATGATCATCGAGTCATTGCTTTCATCCCAGCTCAGACCCCTGCTGATATCAAATTCTTGAGGTTCCTTAAGCATGGGATAAACCGTAAGTTTCCCTTTGGTCAAATCAAATGAATACCTGGAGATATTCTCAGCCAGCTTGTTTTCTTCTTCAACGCTTCCTTTGTAAAGAGTAATCATACACATTGTTATTCAAACCTCCCAGATTATTAATTCCCGGCTTCTTAAACAGGCTTTCCAGATCAATTATAGATCTTTTTATAGAACAGGAAAAGGCAATTGTTTAACCTTTGTCCAGGTAAGGTGTATTAACAAGTGAGAAGACAATAGAAAAGTTGAATTTTAGTCTAAAATTCGCAGTTATTGACCGTCCTGGGGAAGGGGATAACATCCCTGATGTTGCTGACTCCGGTTAAATACATCAACATCCTTTCGAAGCCCAGGCCGAAACCGGCATGCTTAACCCCGCCGTACTTACGTAATTCCATGTACCACCAGAGGTCATCTTTGTTTATGTTAAAATTAGATATGTTTTGCTCCAGGACTTCTTTCCGCTCTTCTCTCTGACTGCCGCCAATAATTTCACCAACCCCGGGCACGAGCAGGTCCATGGCGGCAACAGTTTTTTGGTCGTCATTGACCCGCATGTAGAAAGCTTTAATATCCCTGGGGTAACCGGTAACAAAAACAGGCTTCTTATAAATTTTTTCGGTCAGATAGCGTTCGTGCTCGGTCTGCAGATCTTTACCCCACTGTACAGGGTATTCAAACTTTTCCTTTGATTCCTGAAGCAGCTCAATCGCCCTGGAATAATTGATCCGGATAAATTCCGATTTAACGATGTTTTGCAGCCTTTCCTTGAGGCCCTTATCAACAAACTGATTTAAGAAATCCATTTCAGTCCCGGCTTGCTCGAGCATGTCATTGATCAGGAACCTGACCATCTCTTCAGCCAGATCCATGTTGTCATTTAAATCGGCAAAGGCAATCTCGGGTTCAATCATCCAGAATTCAGCAGCATGACGGGGAGTATTAGAATTTTCAGCCCTGAAGGTAGGTCCGAAGGTATAAACATTTTTAAAAGCCAGGGCATAAGCTTCAGCTTCCAGCTGACCACTAACGGTAAGGTTTGTTTTTTTACCAAAAAAATCCCTGGAATAATCAACTGCATGGTCATCTAGCACCGGGGGATTCTTCGGATCCAGGGTGGTAACCCGGAATAATTCACCGGCACCTTCGGCATCGTTGGCAGTAATAATCGGGGCATGCAGGTAGATGAAGCCTCTTTCCTGGAAAAATTTATGGATAGCATAAGCCAGCAGAGAGCGGATCCTGAAAACTGCTGAAAACAGGTTGGTCCGGGGTCTCAGGTGGGCCACTTCCCTTAAGAATTCCCTGGAATGCCTTTTTGGCTGGATCGGATAATCTGCAGGCGAATCACCCTCCGGGTTAATTGCTAGTGCTTTTATTTCAAAGGGCTGCCTGGCCTCAGGAGTAAGCACCAGGGTGCCGCTCACACTGATCGCCGAACCGACCCCCAGGGCGGCCACCTGTTCGTAATTAGGTAAAAACTCTTTTTCGTAGACGATCTGGATTGTATTAAAATGGGTGCCATCATTTAGGGCAATAAAACCAAATGATTTTTGATCACGATTGTTTCTAATCCAACCATCTACTTTTACCTGCTTTTCTGCATAGTTTTCTGCACCGGCAGCCAGCTGCCTGACTGTAACTTTTTCCATGCTTATCCCCCTAAAAAATATATAATTTATAATCCTGACTAATAGTATCTATTTCAGTTATAATTATTCCTTCATTGCTTTATCCAGTTTTGCTTTAACCCTTTTTCTTAACCTTGGCCCAGCTATCTTTTAAAGCCACGATGCGGTTAAAGACCGGCTTCTCATTTCCTGCTGCGAGGGGGTCTAAATAGAAATAGCCCTTGCGCAGGAACTGGAAACGGCTGCCCGGGTTCGCTTCGGCAACTGCCGGCTCGGCAGGAACATCTTCATAAACCTCCAGCGACTCTGGATTGATATAACTGATAAAATCAATGTCCCGTTCTGTTTCCGGATTTTCAATAGTAAACAGGTTGTCATAGAGATTGACCTTGACCCCGGCTGCATGCTCGATCGAAACCCAATGGATTACCCCCTTCACTTTTTTACCACTGGTATCACCGCCGCTTTTTGTCTGCGGATCGTAGCTGCAAAGCAGCTCAGTAACATTACCGGCTGTATCCTTGATTACCTCTTCACAGCAGATGATATAAGCTCCTTTAAGGCGTACTTCTTTACCCGGAGCCAGGCGGAAATATTTTTTAGGGGGGTCTTCCATAAAATCTTCCCGCTCGATATATATTTCACCACTAAACGGCACCTGCCTTGTCCCGGCATTTTCGTTGCCGGGGATGTTTTCCATCATGATTTCTTCTTTTTTACCGGCCGGCCAATTAGTAATGACTACTCTTATGGGATCGAGCACAACCATAAGACGCGGGGCAGTAGTTTCAAGCTCTTCCCTGATACAGTGTTCCAACAAAGCCAGGTCAGCAGTGCTATCTGCCCTCGATACACCAACCCGCTCTTGAAAATCGGCAATGGCAGCCGGGGTAAAGCCCCTGCTGCGCAGGCCGGCAATAGTAGGCATGCGGGGATCATCCCATCCCCTGACATATTTTTCTTCAACAAGGCGCCGCAGTTTCCGCTTGCTCATGACAGTGTAGGTCAGGTTCATCCGGGCAAATTCAGTCTGACGGGAACGAAACTTAACTGCTTCTGGGAACAATTCAAGAGCATTGTCCACTATCCAGTCGTAAAGGGGACGATGGTCGGTATATTCAATTGAACACAGGGAATGGGTAATTCCTTCCAGGGCATCAGAAAAAGGATGATCGAAGTCATACATCGGGTAAATACACCACTGATCACCGGTTCTATGATGGCGGGTGTGTAAAATACGGTAGATTACCGGATCACGCATATTTAAATTGCCTGAAGCCATATCGATTTTAGCCCGGAGCACCCGGCTGCCATCCGCAAATTCTCCATTCCGCATCCGCTCGAATAAATCAAGATTTTCTTTCACAGTGCGGTTACGATAGGGGCTTTCTTTTCCCGGTTCGGTCAGGGTGCCGCGGTAGTTCCTGATCTCTTCCTGGCTTAAATCACAGACGTACGCACGACCGGCTTCAATCAGGCGTATGGCAAACTGATATTTTACATCAAAATAATCAGAACTGAAAAAAAGGCGATCTCCCCAATCAGCCCCCAGCCAGCGAATATCTTCCATTATTGAATCGACAAACTCCTGTTCTTCCCTGATCGGGTTGGTATCATCAAAACGAAGATTGAACTTGCCGTCGAAGATTTGGGCCAGGGTATAGTTTAGTAGAATTGCTTTGGCATGCCCGATATGTAAATAACCGTTTGGTTCGGGAGGAAACCTGGTATGCACGCATTTGTTCTCTAGCAAACCTTTTTCAAGATCTTCTTTAATCATGTAGTAAATGAAGTTGGTCATTTCTTCAGTTTCTTTTTTCTCTTTCATCAAAATCTCCTTTACATCCCCGGGTTCTGCTCGATCTCTTAAAAATTATTCAACCGTGACACTTTTAGCCAGATTGCGGGGCTTGTCAATTGAACTGCCACCGGCAAGAGCTGTGTAGTAGGCAATTAATTGAGTCGGAACCACACTTAAAATCGGCGCAATAATATCATTTACCGGCGGTAAATAAAAAACGTTCTCAACCTGTCGGTCTATGTCTTCAAACCCCTCCCCGGTTATGGCAAAAACAGCACCCCCACGGGCATTTACTTCCTGAATATTGCTTAATACTTTCTCAAGAACTGCTTTCTGGGTTGCCAGGACAATAACCGGCAGGCCTTCTACAATCAGGGCCAAAGGTCCGTGTTTCAATTCTCCGGCTGCGCAGGCTTCAGCATGGATGTATGATATCTCTTTTAATTTAAGGGCTCCTTCCATGGCTACCGGAAAATCAAGGTTACGCCCCAGGAAAAAAGCATTTTTCCAGGTAACCAGATGATCGCAGTAGGTTTTTATTTTAGAAATATTATCCTCGGAAAGAAGGGCCTTGAGCTGCCCGGGCAAATTTTGCAAACCCTCTATCAATTCTGATCCCAGACCGGGTTTTATATATCCCCGGGACTCTCCCATGTGAATAGCCAGCAGGTAAAGAGCTACCAGCTGGGTCAGATAAGCCTTGGTCGAGGCAACAGCAATTTCCGGACCGGCCCAGGTGAAAAACACCTGGTCTGCTTCACGGGAAACGGTACTGCCAACCACGTTGGTTATGGCCAGGACCTTAACTCCTTTAGACCGGGCAAGGCGGAGAGCAGCCAGGGTGTCGGCAGTTTCTCCAGACTGGCTGATCACGATGGCAAGTTGATTAGCAGCAAAAATCGGGTTCCGGTAGCGAAACTCAGAAGCCACATCTACTTCAACCGGTATTCCGGCTAATTTTTCTATCACTGCCTTTCCGATCAGCCCGGCATGGTAAGCTGTGCCACAGGCTACTATATAAATTTTCTCAAGGCCGGCAAGTTCATTTTTTAATGAGTCGAGCTCTGTCAGATCAACACGTCTTTTTTTTACGTCAATTCTTTGGCGCAGGGTTTCCCGCACTGCCATGGGCTGTTCCATGATTTCTTTTAGCATAAAATGATCATAACCGCCTTTTTCAGCGGCTGTGATATCCCAGTTTACCTCAAAAATTTCTTTTTCAAGCGGGCAACCTTCTTCATTATAGAAATCAACCTTTTCAGCTGTAACCGAGGCAAATTCCCCATCTTCCAAAATACAGGTTTTACGGGTATGAGAAAGCAAAGCTGGAATATCAGAGGCAATAAAGTTTTCATTATCACCGATGCCGATAATGAGGGGGCTGTCCTTGCGGACACAAACAAGGCGTTCCGGTTCATGGGAACTGGCTGCCACAAGGGCATATGAACCCTCTACAAAAGCAACAGCTTTACGTACTGCCTCAAGTAAATCTCCGTCATAGTTATCTTCTACCAGGTGGGCGAGCACTTCAGTATCTGTTTCTGAGCGAAAGCTGTAGCCTTTTTCTCCGCTTAACCATTCTCGGAGAGAACGGTGATTTTCAATAATACCGTTATGAACTATAACAATATCACCTGACATACTGCTATGCGGATGGGCATTTTGATCGGTGGGCCGGCCGTGGGTAGCCCAGCGAGTGTGACCAATGCCTGCTTGTGTATTACTGAATCGATCTTCAAGTGTTTTTTCCAGGTCAGCAACCGACCCGGCAGCCTTGGATACAATTAATTTTCCATTCTTCTGCAGGGCTATTCCTGCTGAATCGTATCCCCGGTATTCTAATTTTTTCAAACCGCCAATTAAAACCTCTACAGCTTCCCTGCTGCCGGTGTAGCCGACTATACCGCACATATATGAGCCCCCATATCGCTTTTGCTAGTTTTAGTATATCTTTTAAGCCTGTTCTTCAGCGATTATTTCTGCCAGTGAACGGGCATATTGCTCAAGTATTTCTTCTGAAGAGGGCGCTTCCAACATAATTCTTATTTTTGCTTCTGTGCCGGAAGGCCGGACCAAAACACGTCCATATTTGCCAAGTTCCTTTTCAATATTCTTGATGGCCTTAGTTATTTTTGGATTTTCCGACCAACCTTCCCTGGTGTCCACTTTTTGGCTGATCAAAACCTGGGGAAGGCGCTCAAAATTAGAAGTTAAAAGCGAAAGTGGCTGCTGCTTTTCCTGGACTATTTTCAACAGCTGCAGCGCGGTGAGCAGACCATCTCCGGTAGTGGCATACTCAGAAAAAATAATGTGTCCTGACTGCTCCCCTCCCAGGTTAAAACCGCCTTCAATCATCTTTTCAAGCACGTAGCGATCGCCCACTTTGGTCCGGATCACTTTTAAACCATGTTTTTCTGCTAAAATATCCAGCCCCCCGTTACTCATGACAGTTGCTACCAGGGTATTATTTTTTAACAGACCCTTTTCAGCCATATCGACAGCGCAGATCGACATTATTTTATCGCCATCGACAATATTGCCTTTTTCATCAACAGCGATAAGGCGGTCTGCATCTCCATCAAAGGCCAGGCCAATAGAAGCATTGGAATTAATTACTGCTTGCTGCAGATCCCTGGTATCGGTGGCGCCGCAATTAACATTAATCAGGTTTCCATCCGGATCATCATGAAGCATTTTAACCGTGGCCCCGAGCTGCTGCACCAGTTCTCCGGCCACCCTGCAGGCAGCCCCGTGGGCACAATCCATAGCGATGTGCAAGCCTTTAAGAGAAACCGAGTTTTTTCTTAAATGTTCTAGATAGATCTCCCTGGCATTTCCATCGTAAAAAGCCTGGCCAAGCCCTGACCCTTCGGGACGGGGCAGAGCATCCTCTTTTTGTTTATAATATTTTTCAATTTCTTCTTCCAGGGCATCGGGCAGCTTATAACCGCTGTGGTAAAATATTTTCAGACCATTATCCTCGATAGGATTGTGAGATGCGGAGATAACTACTCCTGCAGAAGCCTTCAGGTGCCTGGTCAGGTAGGCCACTGCCGGTGTGGAGATGATCCCGAGAAGACGAACTTCACCGCCTACAGAATTAATCCCCGCTGCAAGAGAACCTTCCAACATCGAACCGGAAAGACGGGTGTCACGCCCGATCAGGAAAAGTGGATTTTCCTGCCCACGACCTAAAAACCAGGCCGAAATTCTTCCTATTCTATAAGCCATTTCTGGGGTCAAGTCACGATTTGCTACACCCCTGATTCCATCAGTGCCAAATAATTTTTCCAACAGCAAACCCCCTGTCTAATTATTATTTTACGATGCTTCTAATTTCCTGTATATTAGATGTTCATATATACTGGTAACCTGGGATTGGATCTTTAGCAGAATAAATGCTTAACTATTGTTATCTTCTTCTTCTTCCGGTTCCTCAATACGTTCGAATTCCAGCCGGATGCTGATTGTTTCCGGATCAATCAGTAAACCGGTTAGCGGTGATTCATCTTCATCATAGGCAGCAGGCTCCAGCTCAATTCTTTCCACATACTTCATGCCGGTCAACTCGATCAGGACCATAATTCGTTCAACCTTTTCAAACTTCGATGCAGGAGCCCCGACCAAAACCGAATCCGGTTCAAGAGAATAATCGGCCAGCTGCCAGCCTTCTGCCGGTTCGCCGAATATTTCGGTTTCCACCGTAAACTCATCTGATAAATAAGCTTCAATTTTAATCCTGACCTGTTCCGGTTCAAATGAAATCAGGCTCAAACCACGGGGTGTTCTTCCCTGGACCCGGACCAGGTGGCTGCCCGGTTCTTTATCGGTTAGATCGATAAAAGCATCCATATCCTGTGTTGTTACATTTTCGAAGTTTTCAGGTAGACCTTCCAATGTCAAATCAACAGAGGAAGGCATCTCGGTGACTACGTAATCCTGGTGTAAATTTTCCACCCTCAGGGGTACTTCCTGAAATTCTTCTCTAGAGGGAGTAGTCTGGGTAATTTTATCTCCCGTTACGAAAAGCCATAGTATAAGAGCCAGGAAAATGGCCATGATACGGGCGAAATTGTTACTGCGCAAGAATTTTTCCATAGCTATTTACCAGTCCTCCATGACCTAAAACTAAAGCTGTCTGAACGCTCCGGCTTGCATAAATCAGTAATCATTTTTCTCAGTTTTTTCTCATCAAGATAACGGGTTAAAACCCCGTCGTGGGCAATAGAAATAATCCCGGTTTCTTCAGAGATGATGATCGCGACTGCATCAGAATGCTCAGTTATACCGATCCCGGCCCGGTGCCTTGTGCCCAATTCTTTACTTAAATCTGGATCCTCGGTCAAGGGAAGGTAACAACCGGCAGCAACAATTTGATCACCGCGGATAATTACCGCTCCGTCGTGAAGAGGGCTGCGGGGGAAAAAGATATTGACTAGTAGTTCTGCAGTAACAAGTCCATTTACAGCAATACCGGTTTCTACCCAGTCCTTTAAACCGGTGGAACGTTCCATCACTATCAAGGCCCCAATCCGTCTTTTAACCAGGACGGGAATGGCCTTGGTCATCTCATCAAGCATTTTTTCAAAATCCTGGGTAGTCCAACTCCAGTACGTAGTTTTAAATATTTTTCCGCGTCCGAGCTGTTCGAGGGCCCGGCGTAGTTCAGGCTGAAAAACTATTGGTATAGCAATCAAACCGACTGTCATTGTCTGACGTAAAGTCCAGTGGAGGGTATCAAGCCCAGTATGATCGCTGATTACCATGGCCAGAAGCAGTAAAATTAAGCCTTTAACCAGTTGCTCTGCGCGGGTGCCGCGAATAATCAGAATGATGCGGTAGAAAACGTAGGTCATTATTATTATATCAATTATATCGCGCCATTCAACATTTAACTGAAGAATTGCTGCAATGATCCGATCCAGGATGGCCAATTTTTGTTGTTCCCTCTTCTATAGATTTAGGCAAAAGAAAAACATCATTTTTCCCTTTGAATACCTTTTTTTATTCTATACCGTTCGCGCAAATACCTGCAACAGGGTAAAATAGTTACTAATACCCTAACAATTAGAGTATTTGCACATTAATTTATTGCATCAGGTAAAACAATGCCAATTTGATTTCGACAGTTATTACAACAAACACCTTCGAGACCGCTCAGGCGAACCCGGTAGCCACTGCGTTCGATTAAAAGGTTGCCGCAGTAAGGGCAAACCGTATCAGCGGATCCGGGAAGATTAATATTGCCCAGGAAAACATAGCGTAAGTATTTATGAGCTGCTTCCCTTGCTTTTTCCATGACCTGCGGAGGGGTTGAAGGCAGATCAAGTTTATACTGCGGAAAATAACGGGAGTAATGCAAAACCAGGTCCGGGCTTAGATCACCCAGCCAGCGGGCAAGCTTTTCCTGTTCTTCCATGCTGTCATTAACAGTAGGGATTAATAAACAGGTCACCTCAACGTGACATTCCTTAACAGCTGCTTCTACCGTCCTGATAACCGGTTTTCTTGAGCCCTGGCAATACTGCCTGTAAAAAGAATCATTAAAAGCTTTGACATCAATATTCATGGCATCGATGAAGGGCAGCAGTTCTTTAAGCGGTTGACTATTGATATAGCCGTTTGTAACCAGTACATTTTTATAGCCGTGCTCATGGAGCAAACAGGCCGTGTCGTAAACAAATTCATACCAGATCAGAGGCTCGTTATAGGTATAGGCAACACCGGGCACATTGCCGGGTCCGCCTTCGCTTTCCAGAATTTTTAGGATATGAGCCGGGCTAGTTACCTCTGCCGCCGGCTCCGGCTGACCGCGGGCCAAAGTCCAGTTTTGACAAAAAGAACAGAGTAAGTTGCAGCCAAAAGTGCCTACCGATAAAATCGAATGCCCGGGATAAAAATGATAAAGCGGTTTTTTTTCGATTGGATCCCGGTTCACAGCCGCCAGGTGCCCGTAATTCATGCTGTAAAGTTTATCTTCCTTTGCTTGCCGCACTCCACAGGTGCCAATTTCACCTTCACCAAGCAGGCAGCCGTGTGGACACAGCAAGCATCTGATCTTTTCTTCAGTTTTTTGATAAAATCTTGCTTCCTGCAATTTATGATTCTCCTTGCCGGTCATGTCTTTAACTTGTCATTCAGTAAACCGGGTTACTTTAAACCGGTAAAGTTCCATCTGCTCACCGGGAACTATGCCTGCTTTACGACGGGCAATATCAATTTGTTGATCAACACTGTCGACCCCTTCGAGATCTGGAAGCAGTAACCCGCTTTTCTGACCACTGCGGACCATGATCCCGTATTTTTTTTCATCCAATTCTGCTTTGCTTTTGACTATTTCTAAAGGACTGAGAACATCGACTGAAAAACTTAACTCTGCCACTTCTTCTTTTGTTACAGGCGGGAACCGCGGATCCTTCAGGGCAGCACTGATTGTATTGGCGGCAATCTCTTCAGCTAAATTTTGCCGCACCGGCTCAAACGTCCCGATGCAGCCACGCAGTTGACCATCTTTTTTTAGGGAAACAAATGCTCCGGCCTTTTTTTCGTACTCCGGAGGCAGATAATCGGGCAGCTTCGGCAGGCTTCCCTCTTCGAGATAGTGCTCCAAAACTTTCCGGGCCAGATCAGCTGGATGCGGTTCCGGGTCAGAAAAAATCATTTTCCCAGGCCTCCCTTCATTGTGGGCAGAAGCAAAAAAGAAACTTTACCTATGGATAAAGAGCAGCAACCAAATAGCCAACACCGAAAGGACCTTCATAGGAGATAATTTCAGGTTTAAAATCATATTCGTGAAGCATGCCAAGGGCAATTACAAATGAACGCAAGCCGCACTCACCTGCTTCTTCAACAAGGCTCTGATCAATGTTAAGGATATCTTCAACACGCCTGTCCCGAATGTAATTTACCAGCAGTTGATCAAATTCT
>SKXC01000009.1 GCA_007128625.1 Syntrophomonadaceae bacterium
ATGAACTATAAGGCACCACGGGGAACACGCGATATATTACCTGATGAAGCAAAAAGATGGAGATATCTTGAATCAAACTTCCAAAGGTATTGCGATCTCTACGGTTTTGGCGAAATTCGCACCCCTGTATTTGAGCAAACGGAGCTTTTTGCCCGCAGCGTCGGAGAAGATAGCGATATAGTATCCAAGGAGATGTATTCGTTTAAGGATCGCAGCGGGCGTGAACTGACCCTGCGTCCCGAACTGACCGCTGCCGTGGCCCGGGCTTATCTTGAACATAATCTCGGTGAAAAACCCCAGCCAATTAAACTGTATTACAGTGGTCCCATGTTTCGTTACGATCGGCCCCAGGCCGGACGCTATCGTCAATTTCATCAGTTTGGCCTTGAAACCTTTGGTGCAGACCATGCTGCGGCCGATGTTGAAATAATCACTTTTTGCTATAATTTCTTTAAATCACTGCAGATCGAAAGCTTATCAATAGAGTTAAACAGTGTTGGTTGTCCGGTTTGCCGTCCCGGTTTCCGTGAAAAACTGTTGCCCTTTTTGGAAAAACTGGAACAAGGACTGTGTGAAGATTGCCAGAGGCGTTATAAGAGCAATCCGATGCGGGTTCTCGACTGTAAAGAAGAAAGCTGCCAGGTTCAGGTTGCCGGTGCGCCTCGGATGATCGATCATTTATGCGCCGGTTGTGAAGAAAGCTTTACCAGGCTTAAAGAACTGCTTACCAGCCTGCAGGTGCCTTATAACCTGAATACTAACCTTGTTCGCGGTCTGGACTATTATACCCGCACAGCATTTGAAATTACGGCCGGTGCTTCGGGAGCACAGGCTTCATTATGCGGAGGGGGACGTTATGATCACCTGGTTGAACACATTGGCGGTCCTCATGTGCCCGGTGTTGGAGTGGCCTTTGGGGTGGAAAGAATTATGCTGGCCATGGATTGGAGCAAGGCGCTGCCTGAAGTACAGCCTCCTGTTTTTATTGCTACTGCCGGCAGTGGATTGGAAGAAGAAGCCCTGGTTTTGGCTGATCATTTAAGAAAAAACCAGGTGGCTGCTGAAATAGATTTGCTGCAAAGAAGCCTTAAAGCCCAGATGAAATACACCGGCCGGCAGGGTTTCAAGCTGGTTGTAATTATTGGCGAAGATGAAATCAAGAAGGACATTATAACCCTGCGCAACATGGAAAACGGTGAGCAAAAAGAAATGTCCCGAGAAGTTCTAATAAAAGAACTGGCCGGTTGTAACAGTGAATCAGTGAAATTAATTAATAGCGGCAGTCCGGAAGCTAAAGCAGAAGTATTGTTACCCAATGGAATAGATTTCACCCAAAAGACCCACTACTGTGGTGCAGTTACATCTGAACAGGTAAATCAAAACATAAAGCTTACCGGCTGGGTGGGCAAGCGCCGTGATCATGGAGGGTTGATTTTTATCGATTTACGTGATCGCAGCGGTTTAATACAGCTGGTTTTTGATCAGCGGCAGGGGATTGAACTATTTAACCTGGCCGAGAGTTTGCGCAGTGAATATGTTGTGGCTGTTGAAGGAGAGGTCCTGAGGCGATCCGAAGAAACCATAAACCGTTCCCTGCCGACCGGTGAGGTTGAAGTACAGGTCAGCAAAATGAAAATATTAAACACTTCTAAAACCCCTCCTTTCTATATTGAAGATAACATCAACGTTGATGAAAATTTGCGTTTACGCTACCGCTATCTTGATTTAAGACGCCCGGAAATGCTCAAGCGCCTCCAGGTGCGCCACCGGGCAGTAAAGCTGCTCCGTGATTACATGGACCGTTTTGACTTTCTGGAGGTTGAAACTCCGATGCTGACCCGCAGCACGCCGGAAGGAGCCAGGGATTTTCTGGTGCCCAGCCGCATGCACAGCGGTTCATTTTATGCCCTTCCCCAGTCTCCTCAGATTTTCAAACAGCTGCTTATGGTCAGCGGACTTGAGCGCTATTTTCAAATTGCCCGCTGTTTTCGCGATGAAGATCTGAGAGCTGACCGGCAACCGGAATTTACCCAGGTTGATATTGAAACTTCATTTTTCTGCACAGATGATCTTTTTGCTCTTACCGAGGGTCTGATTGCTGAGCTTTGGAAAGAGTTCTTTGGTGTTGAAATTAATAAGCCTTTTATTAGAATCCCCTACAGGGATGTTATGAACCGGTTTGGGACAGACAAGCCTGATTTACGCTACGGCCTTGAACTGGTTGATCTTAATGATTTAGCTCAAAAAAGCGAATTTAAGGTATTTAAGACTGCGCTGGAAGGCGGCGGGACAGTAAAAGGCTTGCGGGTACCCGGTGGAAAAAGCCTGAGCCGCAAAGATCTGGATGATCTTACTTTGCGGGCCCGTCAGCTGGGAGCAAAGGGCCTGGCCTGGACATTTGTTGAAGAAGACGGATGGCGCTCACCGATTAGCAAATTTTTCGATCAGTCACTGATTGAAGCTATCAACAGCAGAATGGAAGCTGAATCCGGAGATGTTTTGCTTTTTGTGGCTGACAGCTGGGAGACAACCTGCCAGGTTCTGGGCAGTTTACGCAGTTATTTTGCCCCTCAGGGGCTTTCTATAAAACCTCATTTCCTCTGGGTGGTTGATTTTCCATTATTTTACTTTAACAGGGAAGAACAGCGTTATGATTCAAATCATCACCCCTTCACAGCACCCAGGGTTGAAGATATGAATCTGCTGGAAAGCGATCCGCTTGCTGTGAGATCCCAGGCTTACGATCTGGTTCTTAACGGCGTGGAAATTGGTGGTGGAAGCATGCGTATTCACGACAGTGCCACCCAGGCCAGGATATTTCAGAAGCTCGGGTTATCGGAAGAAGAAAGCAATGAAAAATTTGGGTTTTTACTTGAAGCCCTTTCCTACGGAACTCCGCCGCATGGTGGGATTGCTCTTGGTCTCGATCGCCTGGTGGCCTTGTTAACCGGGGATGAATCGATCAGGCAGGTTATTCCCTTTCCCAAAACAGCAACGGCAAACTGCCTGATGACCGGTGCGCCTTCTGCTGTATCCACAAAGCAGTTGGATGAATTAAAAATCAAGTTGCAGACGGACAATGATAAAGAATAGGCCGTTTTTGTGCCTGTTAAACAGGTATTCCTTGCAACCGGGGCTGTTTTGTGCTATGATTTTTATGGAAATAGTAAGTCAATTATGGGCATGACCCTGCTGTGTTCGTGACAGCCGATTAAGTTTTGAGCCAACATTTTATGAACGGGAGCCCGGGCTTCAGCTGCGGCGCAGCAGCCTTTGAAAAGAGGACCTGCAAAACAGCTGAGAGGGCACCCACCTTTTGGGGGAACAGTTCAAAACGTACGGTCCACGGCATGGCGGGGTTTTTTTATGTTTTTTTGCATGCTATAATAAAGCTTGTTTGACTGTTTATCAGGTTTATGTGGAGAGGAGGTGAAGGTATTGACCGTTGAAAATATTCGTTTTTTGATAAGCCGGGAATTGAAAGCGGGAACTCATCCGGGAGATCTCCTTGAGCAGCTTGAAGATTTGGAAATGGATCAAAAAGTTGAGTTGATTCAGCAGCTATCCGATCAAGAAGCAGCTCTTTTATTTCAGGAAATGGAAGATTTTGAACAGGCTGAAATTATCAGGGGTCTTGACCGGGAACGGGCAATGACAATTCTGACCGATATGGCTTCAGATGATGCTGCTGATTTGATCGGTAAGCTTTCACCGGAAGAAACACAGGAAATGCTGCAGTTAATTGATGAAGAAGAGCCTGCAGACTTTGGAAATTTACTGAAATATCCGGAAGAAAGCGCCGGGGGGATCATGACTACCGAGTTTATCTCCCTTCCGGCGGATATTCCGGTTGAAGAGGCTATTGACCGCCTGCGGGAAATAGCTCCTGAAGCGGAGACGATCTACTATGTATATGTAGTTGATCAGGATGGCCATTTGATCGGCGTGCTTTCACTCCGCGACCTGATTGCTTCCACAGACGGGACTATCCTAAAAACGATCATGCGGCGCAATGTGATCAGCGTGAATGCCGGTCTCGACCAGGAAGAGGTGGCCCGTATTGTCTCAAAGTACGACTTGCTGGCCGTTCCGGTTGTTGATGATCAAGAGCGTTTGCTGGGTATTATTACTGTTGATGATGTTATTGATGTCATGGAACAGGAGGCCACCGAGGATATTTACCGCCTGGCCGGAGCCGGTGAAGTGGTCGATATGGAGTTGACTGAAGCGCCCGTAAGTAAAGTAGTCCGCCTTCGTCTTCCCTGGTTAATGATCAGTATGGTCGGCGGCTTCATCTCCGGAAGCGTTATTGGTGGTTATGAAAGCACTCTTGAAGCGATCGTAATTCTTGCCGTTTTTATTCCTGTTATCATGGATATGGGCGGTAATGTAGGCACTCAATCATCAACCATTTTTGTTCGCGGCATTGCGACCGGAGAAATTGACGAGGCTGAAGTATGGCCTTATTTTTTCCGTGAAATTCGTATCGGTATAACCCTTGGCTTGATTTGCGGGGCGATAATATCGATAGCTGCCTATTTTTGGCAGGGCAATCCTTACCTTGGCCTGGTAGTAGGCATTTCTATGCTGGCCACAATTAGTGTGGCGGCTTTAATCGGCACACTTGTCCCCCTGCTCTGCAGTAAAATTAATATTGATCCGGCAATAACTGCCGGGCCTTTTGTAACCACGATAAAAGATGTTACCGGCTTGATGATATACTTTGTTATTGCCACTGCCTTTCTCCAGTACCTCCGCTGATTATTCAGATGCAGGCCAGTTCTCCTTAACTCTAAAGTAAGACTGATTAATTATTTTCCCCTTCGAATCCTAAACTACCCTGGATCACATATTTGTTCTTGCATACATATGATCGCCAACCCTGTTTGTTATATAAAAAAGTCATTTTGCAGGTAATGACCGCAGGGCAGCAAAGTGTGGGCAATTAGATGACATATTTTATTATATATGTAATATAAAGGAGGGAGAATATAGGCAATTTCCTCTTTTTTTAATTTTTTTTTAAATTTTAAGCGTTTTTATGTAAAAAGGGGTTGCAAAATAGAGTAAAGTGGTGTAATGTGGTGAAAAGTGGTAGCAGTATCCCTAAATGGAGGCGAACAGGTGTTTACAGGAGAATTCCATCATGCGCTTGACGGAAAGGGAAGGGTGATAGTTCCCTCCCGCCTGCGGGAAGGTTTGGGTGATAGCTTTGTGATTACCCGCGGACTCGATCATTGTCTTTTTGCCTATCCCAACTCTGAATGGGTTCGCCTGGAACAAAAAATGAAACAGCTGCCCATTACCAGGAAGGATTCAAGAGCTTTTATGCGCCTGTTTTTTTCCGGAGCGATAGAAGTAGAAGCTGATAAACAGGGCCGGGTGCTTATACCCCAGAATTTACGAGAGTATGCAGGGATTGATAAAGATATTATCTTTATTGGTGTTTCAAGCCGGGTGGAAATATGG
This sequence comes from Syntrophomonadaceae bacterium, assembly GCA_007128625.1. Lineage (GTDB taxonomy): Bacteria > Bacillota > Dethiobacteria > DTU022 > DTU022 > B1SED10-74M. Next base: position 5,470 of record SKXC01000009.1, read on the forward strand.
AGCAAGTTGGCCTGGAAAGAGTATTTCGGTGAAGCAGATAGCAATTATGAAGAGCTTGCTGAAAAATTGGGTGACTTTGATTTGTAAAAGTGGTGTTTTAATTGGTCGAACTGCATCTGCCGGTGATGGAAAAAGAAGTCCTTGCTTTTTTGAACTGCCGGGATGATGGGGTATATGTCGATGCAACAGTAGGAGATGGCGGACATGCAGAAGCAATTTGCCGCAGCCTGGTTGCCGGAGGAAAGCTGATCGGGATAGATTGGGATGAAGCTGCCCTGGAAAGAGCGGAAAAAAGGCTTTCAGCTTTTTCCGGGAAGGTAAACCTTGTTCATGCCGACTATACTCGCCTGGCAGAAATTCTTAAAGATATGGGCTTGCCCCTGGTCGATGGCATCTTGATTGATTTAGGAGCATCAACCCTGCAGTTGATGGACAGGGAAAGAGGTTTTTCTTTACACCGGGGCGGTGATCTGGATATGCGGATGGATCGAAGACAGTCTCTTACAGCCAGTGATATTGTTAACAATTACACTGCTGACCAGTTAGCTGATATTTTCTTTCGCTACGGTGAAGAACGCTTCTCTAGACGTATAGCGGCCAGGATAGCGCTGGAAAAAGAGAAAAGTGGGCCGATTAATAATAGTTTCCGTTTGGCTGAAATAGTCAAGGAGGCAATTCCGGCCCGTTATCGAAGACGGGGTGGCCATCCTTCCCGGAAAGTATTCCAGGCTTTGCGTCTGGCGGTAAACAGGGAGCTTGATAATATTTGTAAAGTTTTGCCCCGGGCGGTAAACTGCCTTGTCCCGGGGGGAAGGTTGGTTGTAATTGCTTATCATTCTTTAGAGGACCGAATTGTAAAAAATTTCATGCGAGAATGGGCCAGAAAGTGTAATTGCCCGCCGGGGAAACCCTGTGTCTGTAAAGGAGAAGCTGAAATAACCATACTAAGTGCTAAAGCAGTCAGACCCGGTGAAGATGAAGTGAATAGGAATCCCCGTTCGCGTAGTGCACGTTTGAGAGCAGCAGAGCGCCTGAAGAGTACAGGTTAGAAAGTAGGTGAGTAAGATGCAGCAGGCAAGAATACTATCTACAGCTAAACGACCGATTCCGTCGGTTCAACCGGGTAAAAACCCGGTTGCAGGGCCGCAACCCGGGCATCGTCTAAAAAAAGCAAAACTAGTTATGATTTTATTGACCTGTTTCATGCTCAGCCTGGTCGTGGTAGCCCAGTATTCATCCTTAGTTGTTCTCAACTACAGGCTTAGCAGTGCCCGTAATGAACTGTTGGCGGCTAACGAAATTACCCGCACCCTGGAACTCGAAGCTGCCAAACTCGGTTCGATTGGTCGGGTTGAGCAAATTGCCAGGGAAGAACTGGGCATGGTTGAACCTGACACTGAACAGCTGGTTGTTATAAAAACTTCCCGGGGAGAATAGTGCGGCAGGGAGAGTGAACTAAATGGCTGGCTTTACCGTAAACCGGGCAACTGTAAGGCGAAGATTATTGGCAGCCTTTATTATTACAGCGCTGCTTACTCTCCTTTTGGTTGGCCGGCTGGCCTTGATTCAAATTGTATGGGCTGATCAGCTTTACGAACAAGCCTGGAAACAATGGAATCGCAATGTTCCGATTTATACAGCCCGGGGTTCAATTTATGATTGTCATGGCCGTTTGCTGGCAGGTACCAGCTCGGTCGATACAATTGCTGCCGTCCCTCCGCATGTAAAAGATCCCCAGACAGCAGCCGAAGCCCTGGCACCGGTTCTGGATATGGAATCAGAGAGGATCAAGGAGCTAATTACCATGGAGCGCAGCTCAATATTTATCAAGCGAAAAGTAGATTCGGAAACAGCGGAGGCAGTGCGTGAGATGAACATACCGGGTATAATATTTTTCACTGAAGAGAAAAGAGATTATCCGGGTGATAATATTGCACCCCAGCTGCTGGGTTTTGTCGGAATGGATGAGGGACTGGCGGGCCTGGAATATTATTATGAGGATTATTTAAAAGGTGGAGAAAGCAGGTTGTATTATCCTGCTGATGGGCGAGGGCGGCAGCTTCCCCACTATTTTAACCGTTTTGTTCCACCCAGGCAGAACTATGATTTATTTTTAAGCATTGATGAAACAATTCAATACATTGTGCAGAAAGAATTAGCAGTCATTATGGAAGAAACAGCCCCAAAACAGGCCATGGCTTTGGTGGTAGATCCACAAACAGGAGCAGTACTGGCGGCAGCGGGCAAACCGGATTATAAGCCGAAAGCTTTTGAAAGATATGATCCCGAAAGCTGGACCCTGGCTCCGTTCAACTCTTCATTTGAACCCGGCTCGACTTTTAAGCTGGTTACCCTGGCCGCAGCTCTCGAAGAAAACTTGATTGATCTGAATGAAACACATCATTGCACTGGCAATGTTGTTGTTAATGACCACCGGATTAATTGCTGGACCACTGGTCGGGGGGGGCATGGAGAAATTAGTTTTTCTGATGCCCTGGCAGGCTCATGTAACCCTACATTTATTGAGATGGGCAGGCGGCTGGGCGAAGAAAAATTATTACATTATATAGAAGGGTTTGGATTTGGCCGGGCCACCGGTATAGATTATCCCGGGGAAAGCAGAGGTATGATTTTTAATCCCGGGCAAATGGGACCGCTGGAACTGGCAACAACCACTTTTGGCCAGGGTATAACCGTTACCCCGATCCAGCAGGTGATGGCGGTAACCGCCATGATCAATGGTGGATACCTGCTTAAGCCTTACCTGGTAAAAGAGATTCGCGATCAAAACGGCGATGTTTATTTTAAGCATGAGCCGGAAATTATCAGGCAGGTAATTTCAGAAAATACATCCGTTCAGTTGATGGAACTGATGGAAACTGTGATTACGGAAGGCACCGCAAAAGCTGCTGCCAGCGATATTTATCGCCTGGCAGGGAAAACGGGTATGGCGCAAATACTTGGTTCGGACGGAGAGTATAAGTCCGGTCAATATATACATTCCCTGGTTGGGTTTGCCCCGGTTGAAAATCCGCGGGTGGTTCTTTACGTAGCAGTGGATAGCATCACAAGAGGGCCGCAGTCTGGTTCGTATACGAGCGCGCCCCTTTTTAAAAGGATTATGGAGGACATATTAAATTATTTACAGGTTACTCCATCAAGTAGATTAGAGTCTGAACTGGAAACCGGTTAGAGGGAGCAGAAGCTCATGATGCTTAAAGGAAATGAAATAATCGAAGCCTGTGGAGGTACTTTGCTGCAGGGTAATCCTGAACAGTTGATCTCAGGTTTTGTCATTGATTCGCGGCAGGTTAAGGCCGGTGAATTATTCATTCCTCTTAAAGGTGAGCATACAGATGGGCATCTTTATATTAAAAAAGCCTGTGAAATGGGTGCATCTGGAGCTTTTCATGAGTTGGGTAAAACGCTTGATCCGGCCATCCCTCCCGATTTTCTGCTGATCGGGGTTGAAGATTCCCTGGGTGCGCTGCAGCAGCTTGCCGCCTTTCACAGGAGACGCTTTGACCTTCATGTAATCGGGATTACCGGGAGCACTGGAAAAACAACCACTAAAGATTTTACTGCCGGGGTTTTAACGGCAAAATATAATGTTTTAAAAACAACAGGCAACCTGAACAATGAAATTGGTCTTCCTTTGACTTTATTGGAGCTGGAAGACAAGCACGAGGTTGCAGTGCTGGAGATGGGTATGAGCGCCCGTGGTGAAATTAAAAACCTGTGCGAGATAGCCGATCCTACGATCGGTATTATTACTAATATCGGTGAAGCTCATATGGAATTGCTTGGTTCGATAGAAGCAATTACCGAAGCAAAAGGAGAACTCTTAGATTACCTCGGCTCAGGCGGGGTAGCCATATTGAATGGTGAAGATCCCCGCCTCCTTGATTTAGGAAAACGCTTCCCGGGAAAAGCCTACTACTATGGCTTTAACCAGGGCGATATAAAAGGCTTACAGTTGTCTCAAAAGGGAGAGAAAAGCTTTTTCCGGGGGCGTTTTCCTGATAATACCGAGGGGTGGTTTGAAACACCTCTTCCGGGACGGGAGTCGGTCAGTAATGCCCTGGCGGCTCTTACCGTTGGCTATATTCTTGAATTGAGTTTGCCGGAGATGAAAAAGGGGCTTGAAAAAAGCCAGTCTACGGCCGGACGATTCCAGATTTTACATAATCAACAGGGTATGACCATTATTGATGACACCTACAATGCCAATCCCAGTTCTGTTAGAGCAGCCCTGAGGTTGCTGGTGGAGCTGGGAGGTCAAAAAACAGTTGCTGTGCTTGCTGATATGCTTGAACTGGGAGCTATTGCCCGGGAAGCACATTTATCAGCGGGGCGTTTTGCAGCAGAATGTGGCCTGGGCACTCTGATCACTGTAGGTGAACTGGCCCGTATAATGGCGAAAGGGGCTGAAAATGCCGGCATGAGAGTATATCCATGTGTGGATCATGACCAGGCATTACAGGTTTTAAAAAAACTGCCCCTTGATAAAAACTGGTCTATTCTGGTTAAGGGCTCAAGAGGGATGAAAATGGAAATAATCGTTCATGCCCTTACCGGTGAGAAAGGAGCGGGTGGATAATGGTTGTAAAGATGTTAATGGCAATAATAATTGCCTTCCTGACAACCGCTATCCTTTCTTCAGTTTTCATTAAACTGATGCTCCGTTTACAATACGGCCAACAAATTCGGGAAATCGGGCCAGAGCGACACCAGGTCAAAGCCGGAACCCCAACCATGGGAGGGATCATTTTTATTCTGACCGCTCTGCTGATCAGCCTGCTGCTGGGTGGTTTTTCTCCCCTGATGTTTGCTGTAATCCTGGTTACTCTCGGTTGTGGGTTAATCGGTTTTTTTGATGATTACGGGAAGATTTCCCATGGCCGGTCACTGGGATTGAAAGCAAGGTCAAAGCTGGCTTTAGAAATAGTTCTTACAGCCCTGCTGGTTATACTATTACAGAGTTTTAGTTTATATTCAACTGAAGTATTACTGCCTTTTTTGAACTATACAATTGATATCGGGTTCTTATACCCGTTTTTCATTTTCCTGATTATTTCAGCAGCCAGCAACAGTGTTAACTTAACCGATGGTGTGGACGGACTGGCCGCAGGAACTTCAGTTATAGCACTGGTTGCTTTTATGATTATTGCCTTTCAATCGGGATTAACTGAAATTGTTCTCTTTTGTGCAGCCCTGGCCGGGTCCTGCCTCGGTTTTTTAATCTATAACTACCACCCGGCCCGTTTGTTCATGGGTGATGTTGGTTCGCTGGCATTAGGTGGAGCTTTAGCTGTTGTAGCCGTTTTGAGCAAGGCAGAACTATTTCTTATAATCATCGGGGGAGTTTTTGTGCTGGAATCTTTATCGGTCATAATCCAGGTGATCAGTTTTCAATTAACCGGGCGGCGGATTTTCCTGATGAGCCCGCTGCATCATCATTTTGAAATGAAAGGTTGGTCTGAAAAAAAAGTTACCACCTCGTTTTTGGGCGCAGCCCTGCTCTTTGCTGTAATAGGGGTGATAGCATACAATTACTAACTTTCACAAATTGTATGCGATCAGTATAAATGATCAGGTTGAAGTCTGGAGTGACTTGTTTTGATCGATTTGATTAAAGGCAAAAACATCCTGGTGGTTGGCATGGCTCGCAGCGGTATGGCTGCGGTGGCCCTGTTATCCAGGATTGGTGCTGCCAAAATTACTATTGCCGATCAAAAACAGCCACAAGAACTCACTGCTGAATTAGCCGGGTTGGATCGTTATTCTTCTTTAGAGGTGAAAACCGGTGGAACTCCTCCTGACCTGGTAACCCCCGACCTGTCTGTTATCGTAAAGAGTCCCGGTGTTCCGCCTGACCTGGACCTCTTTATACGGGCCGGATCACTTGATATACCGGTGTTATCAGAAGTTGAACTGGCCTATGCTTTTATAAAAGCCCCGATGATCGGTGTAACCGGGACTAACGGGAAGACGACCACCACTGCTTTGATTACTGCGATGCTGAAAGAAGCCCGGTTTGATCCGGTTGTTTCGGCCGGGAATATCGGGAATCCGTTATGCGGGGTTGTGGACAGCATAAACTCCCAGGGTTTCATTGTAGCAGAACTAAGCAGTTTTCAGCTGGAAAATATAAACTGTCTTCGTCCGCTTGTAGCAGTATTTCTTAACTTTGCCGAAGATCATCTGGACTATCACGGGACCCTTGAACGATATTTTGCGGCAAAAGCCCGGATCTTTGAAAATCAACTTGCCGGTGATTATGTTGTGCTTAATGCCGGAGATAGAAAAGTTTCATCGCTGGCAAAAAATTGCATGGGTCAGATTCTTTGGTTCGACAGGGCACCGGTGAGGGCAGGAGTCGGTTTAAAAGAAGATTATATAACCCTTTTTAATCCGGGATGCAAACCCTGTGAAATTTGTCCCGCTGCCGAAATGGCTTTGCCGGGAGAACATAATTTGGAAAATGCACTTGCTGCATCTGCGGCAGCCTGGGCCGCCGGAGCTGATCCGCAGGCAATCGGTAATGTCCTGCGCAGCTTCAAAGCGATAGAACATCGCCTCGAATATGTTGCCACCCTGGCCGGTGTTGATTTTATCAATGATTCGAAGGGAACCAATCCCGGTGCATCAATAAAAGCATTAAAGTCTTTTCCCGGACGTAAGAAGATCCTGATTGCCGGGGGAAAAGACAGGGGCAGCAATTTTGAAGAACTGGCAAATATGATCCGGCATGAAGTCAGCTACCTGTTCTTGTTTGGGGAATCAAAAGATAAGCTGGCCCTTTCTGTTGAAAAAACAGGGTTTTCTAATTACCGGCAGGTAGAAGGCCTGGAAGAAGCGGTTCGCGGTGCCCGTAGTAAAGCCCGGGCCGGGGATATAATCCTTCTTTCACCGGCCTGTGCCAGCTGGGATATGTTTACTGATTATGAAGCCCGGGGTAACCTTTTTAAAAAAATTGTTATTGGTTTAAAAGCGGAAGAGGAATTGAAGCAAAGAGTGGAGGGGGCAAATAGCAATGACCGGTAAAAAAACAGCCCACACCTATGATCGCACCCTGCTGTTTGTTACAATTCTGCTGTTGGGTATCGGACTGCTCATGGTTTTTAGCGCCAGTTTTGTCGCTGCTGCAGAAAACAGGGGCGACCCTTATTTCTACCTTAAACGACAGGCGTTATGGGTGTCTATTGGCTTGGTCGGTATGTTTATACTATCACGTATCCATTATAAAAACCTGAAACGATTTTCGATAATCATTCTAATGCTTAATTTTGTCCTGCTGGGATTAGTATTTAGCAGCCTGGGTTCTGATTTGAGCACTGAAGCCAGGCGCTGGCTGGCAATCGGGCCCGTTGTTGTCCAGCCTTCTGAATTTAGCAAGCTGGCCTTAATAATCTTTACGGCAGCTTATATGAGCAGCCGCAGGCTAAACCTTTATAATTTTTGGAGCGGCAGCCTGGTTCCCCTTGCTTTAATCAGCTGTGCTTTTTTCATGATTCAGTTTCAACCTGATATGGGTACGGCCCTGGTGGCCCTGATTGGCAGTGCGCTGGTGATTATTTATGCCGGCATGCCTTTATACCAGGTAGCCGGTCTGGCCCTGTTTTTTCTGCCGCCGATTGCCTATTTTATTGTAAAAGAAGAATATCGTATGCAGCGGTTGTTTAGCTATTTCGATCCCTGGGCAGATCCAACCGATTCAGGTTACCAGGTAATCCAATCACTTTATGCCCTGGGACCCGGCCACATCTTTGGAGCCGGTCTGGGCAGCGGCAGGCAAAAGCTGTTTTACCTGCCTGAACCGCAAAATGATTTCATCTTTGCCGTTATCGGTGAAGAACTGGGCTTCATCGGAGCTGTAGCGGTGCTGATGCTTTATATGGTCCTGGTCTGGCGCGGTTTCCAGATTGCCCTCAGGGCGCCTGAACTGTTTGGCAGTTTACTGGCAGCGGGGATTACTTTTATGATCGCCGTCCAGATGTTGATTAATGTGGCCGTAGTTACCGGTTCACTGCCGGTAACCGGGATTAACCTGCCCCTGATCAGCTCAGGTGGCAGCTCAGTATTTTTTACCCTGGTCGGGATTGGCATCTTGCTTAATATTTCGAAATACAGACGGGATACAACAAGCCACAGGGAGGCAGTAAAGTGATGAAAATTATGATCGGGGGAGGAGGAACCGGCGGACACATCTATCCTGCCCTGGCTTTAGCCCGGCATGCCCTGTCTGAAGACGGCACAAACGATATTCTTTTTGTCGGCAGTGCAGCCGGTCTTGAAAGTAAAATTGTTCCTGCTTCCGGTTTCACCCTGGTCACTATACCGGCCCGTGGATTTCAACGCAGTTTTAAACAGCTTTTTTTAACATTAAAAGATTTCATAAACGGTTTGAGGAGCTCATTTAAAGTGCTTAAAGACTATCAACCTGATGTGGTGCTTGGTACAGGCGGATATGTAGCTGCTCCCCTGGTGTTATCGGCATTGCTAAAAAAAATACCGGTAGTTCTTCATGAGCAAAATGCTCTGCCGGGATTGGTCAACCGCTGGTTTGCCCCTTTTGTCAAGAAGGTTTGCCTCTCCTTTGGGGAGACCGGTAAAAAGTTGCCGCCTTTCAGCAAAGCAGTTACTACCGGCAACCCCAGGGCCAGTGAAGTCAGTGAGATCGGCAGACTGGAAGGCTGCCGGTACTTTAGCCTTGATCCCGGCGAAAAAAATATTTTGATTTACGGGGGAAGCCGGGGTGCGCTGAAATTAAACCAGGTAATCATTGCTTACCTGAAGGAAAACTTTCTTCCCGAAGGAGTAAATCTAATCTATGTGACCGGGGATATATACTACCAGCAGGTTTTTACAGAGCTCGAACAGCAGCTGAACCGGGTTAAACTTTTTTCCTATCTTACAGAAATGCCCGAAGCAATGGCTGCTGCCGATCTGGCTGTAACCCGCAGTGGAGCAACAACCCTTGCCGAGCTAACCGCACTGGGTGTTCCGGCTTTGCTGATTCCTTCTCCCAACGTGGTCAATAATCACCAGTACTACAATGCCCGGATTTTGTCTGATGCCGGTGCGGCAGTTTTAATTGAAGAGAAAGATTTTGATCACTTCCGGCTGCAAACAGAAATAAACAGGCTGATTACAGAACCGGCACTGCTTGAACAAATGAGCCGGCGCAGTAAGCAAATGGGCATGACTGATGCTGCTGAAAAATTATATCGATGTCTGCAGGAGGTAGCTTTATGAAAGTCGAGCAGGAGCTGGGCCCGAAATTAAAATATGGCATCAAAAAAAATGAGCCAATGGCTGATCATACCTCCTGGCTTGTCGGCGGGCCGGCAGATTATTTTCTTTACCCGACCGACTTAAATGAGCTTTTAGAAATAGTCACTTATAGTGAAAAATACCAGCTGCCGCTTTTTATCCTCGGCAATGGGACAAACCTGCTGGTTTTGGATGGCGGGATAAGGGGGTTGGTGGTCAATATCGGTGCTCCATTCAGCCATATAGAGCAAGATTGCAGCCGTTTAAAAGCAGGCGCCGGCCTGTCAATGGCCGCCCTGGCAAAAAGCGCGGCCTCCGCCGGTTTAAGCGGCCTGGAGTTTGCTATCGGTATTCCCGGTTCTCTGGGAGGAGCCCTGGTTATGAATGCCGGCGCATTTGGAGGTTATATCGGGGAAAAAGTGCAGTCGGTAAAACTGGTTGACTTTAACAGTCGGGTTGTGAATATGTCTCGTGCTGAAATATCTTTCGGTTATAGAACCAGCAGCCTGGCCGGAAAAGGAATTATTACTGAAGTGATTTTAGAACTTGAAGAAGGCAGCCCGGATCAGATCTATAACACCATGGAGCATTGTTCAGCCGAACGTCGTCGCCGTCATCCTGTAAAACCCAGTGCGGGTAGTGTGTTTCGGAATTTGCCCGATCAGCCTGCCGGAAGGATTATCGAAAATGCCGGAGCCAAGGGTATGAGGATCGGCGGGGCAGAAGTTTCTGAACATCATGCTAACTTTATCATCAATACCGGTAATGCCACTGCAGCCGATATTTTAAATCTAATTAAAGCGGTGCAGGATAAGGTTAAGAGTAAATATGGCATAGAGCTTCAACCAGAGATTAGAATTATTGGTGAGGAGTAATAACCAATGCAGCGGAAAAAAGATCACCTCAAGCTGGTTAAAAAAAAGAAAGAGGGCCCGGTCTGGAAAAAGATTACTCGTTTTTTATTGCGGTTGGCCTTAATTTTGGGCTTCCTGTTTTTAATCTACCAGGTAGAACCATTTTTCCGGATCAGCGAAGTTAAGGTCCAGGGGGCAGAGGAAGTGGAAAAGGACGATATTATAAATGCTGCTGAGATCAATAGAGGGATGAGTATTATATTTTTCCGGGATAAGCATATAATTGCCCGGATTCAAGAACAGTTACCGCGGGTAAAGCAAGTTGAGATTAACCGCAATCTGCCTGATACGGTAGTGATAAAAATTGATGAAAGAAAACCTGCTGCTTATGTAATGGCAGATAATTGTTTTTGGCCAATCGATGTTCAAGCTGTCTGTTTAGGCTGCAGTGATCAACCTGCCGAACATTTGCCCCTGGTGGTTGGCATAGAAGGCGAAATGTTTGTTCCCGGATTTCCCATTGACTGCCGGGATAGAAGAGAAAGCCTCAAGAGCCTATTTTTATACCTGTCCGGTGAAGATGCCCTGGACATTAAAAAAATTGAAATGGCTGAAAGTTATAACCTGGTTGTATATACAGTGGACGGCCTGGAGATATGGCTTGGTAAAGGAGAAGATCTGGATTACAAGCTGGACCTTATCAAAAAAAGTATTCCATTCATTGACCCGACCGCAGAGGCCAGGCTTGATGTCAGGTGCGGAAAACGCGTAGTTGTCTCCGGGAGCGCGGTTAGTCCCAAGCAAGAGGGGGTGGATCCGTAAAATAAAAAGGAAATAGTTGAAATGTGTTGAATTATTTAGTAGTTATTGCACCATACTGGGAATGGTAAGGGGGTTTACAGGTGAATCGAAAAAGCTTTCTGGTCGGTATTGATGTAGGAACAGCTGAGGTAAGGGTTGCGCTAGGAGAACCCCGTCCCGATGGTACTATCAACATTATCGGTTTGGGCCTGAGCCCCTCTGATGGTGTTCGAAAAGGAGTTATTGTTGATCTGGAGAAAACGGTTGAGTCAATTTTCACAGCAGTTGAAGAGGCTGAAAGAATGGCCGGGATTAAAATTGATTCTGCGTATATTGCCTTAAAAGGTTTAAACATCGAGCTAATCAATAATCGGGGTGTTGTAGCGGTTACAGCTGAAGACCGGGAAATACACGAAGAAGACCTGGAAAGAGTCATGCAGGCCTCCAGGGTAGTTGCTCTGCCCATGGATCGTGAAATTGTTGATATTATCCCCCGTGAATTCATTGTTGACGGTTTTGATGGGATTAAAGATCCTGTGGGAATGCTGGGAGTCAGGCTGGAAGTAGATGCCCAGATTGTAACCAGCTTGATCACATCTTTGCATAACCTTCTGCGATGTGTTAACCGGGCTGGAGTAAACATTGATGGACTGGTTCTACAGGCAATGGCCAACTCTGAAGTATCCCTTTCTTCTGATGAAAAAGATCTCGGTGTGTTTCTGATTGATATCGGGAGCGGCACAACCGAAATAGCTTTATTCCAGTATGGTAAGCTCCAGCAATTGAAGGTATTCCCGATTGGCGGTGATCATATCACCACTGATTTGGCTGCCGGTTTGAGAATTAACCATTACAAGGCAGAAGAGTTGAAAAAAGAACATGGAACAGCCCTGCTTTCTATGGCCGAAAGCGAACCAAAAATAGAAATTAAAACTGTAGGCAGCCATGAGCTCAGGCTGGTATCGGAAAGAGAGCTCAGCAGTTATATCGAGCCGAGGGTAGAGGAAATTTTTCAGATTACAAGGGAAGAAATGGCTAAGATGGGCTGCCCGTACCTGCCGCCGGCAGGCGCGGTTTTGCGCGGGGGCGTGTCGAGGATGAAGGGGATAGTAGAGGTTGCCCGTCACACTTTTGAAAGTGACCAGGTCAGGACAGCTGAGTTTGATGTAGTCGGAATAAAGAACCCGACTTACTCGACAGTTGTTGGACTGCTCTATTATGTGCAGCGCCATCAGCCCCGAATGCATATCCAGGAGCAGAGTAAGAAGGTGAAAAAAGGCGGTCCCAGTCTGTGGCAGCGTATTAAAGACTGGTTGACGGATATAGTTGACTAAAAGAGCATACCACTTTTTAGGAGGTGCTTTAGTATGATTGAGTTTGATATTGAAATGGAAAAATTTGCTTCGATCAAGGTAGTAGGAATTGGTGGGGGAGGTAGTAATGCTGTCAACCGGATGATTGCCGCCGGATTGCAGGGAGTTGATTTCTGTGCGGTAAATACCGATGCCCAGGCGCTTTATCTGGCTAATGCCGGAACCAAGCTGCAAATTGGTGAGCAGTTGACCAAGGGATTGGGAGCCGGAGCCAACCCTGAAATAGGTCAAAAAGCTGCCGAGGAGAGCTCTGATGAAATAGAATCCATGCTCAAAGGAGCAGATATGGTTTTTATCACTGCCGGTATGGGTGGTGGCACCGGAACAGGTGCCGCACCGGTTATTGCAGAAATAGCGCAAAAATTGGGTCCCCTGACAGTAGGAGTGGTAACCAAGCCGTTCACATTTGAGGGGAAAAAGCGTAAGCAGCAGGCAGAAGAAGGCATCAACCACCTGAAGAATAAAGTTGACACCCTGATTACCATCCCCAACGACCGTTTGCTGCAGGTAGTTGAAAAGAAAACGCCGATCCTGGAGGCTTTCAGGGTTGCTGACGATGTTCTCAGGCAGGGAGTTCAGGGTATATCGGACCTGATAGCTGTTCCCGGTTTGATCAACCTTGATTTTGCCGATGTGCGAACAATAATGTCTGAAACAGGGCCCGCCCTGATGGGGGTTGGTTTGGGCAGCGGCGACAATCGCACCGTGGAGGCAGCCAGGGCAGCTACCAACAGTCCCCTGCTGGAAACTTCTATTGAAGGAGCCAAAGGAGTGTTGATCAACGTCACCGGAGGCACTGATCTTGGCCTTTATGAAGTTAATGAAGCAGCCGAAATTGTGGCCGGTCATGCCGATCCTGATGCGAATATCATCTTCGGAGCAGTAATTGATGAAAACTACCAGGATAAAGTGCAGGTTACTGTGATTGCTACCGGATTCCACATGCATCAGCAGCAACAGCAGCAGGGCTTCAGGCCTACCCTGGCTGCTGTAGGGAAAAGTGCTTATGCCCGTGGAGAAAACCTTGATGCTCCGGCCTGGTCCCGCTGGCAGCAGCAAAAGGAGAGGATTGTCAACGAGTAGAAATTAGTATAACATATATAAATGATACTAATTAAAGTATGGTTATTAATCCGGCACTCATATCAAGACAGGGTGCCGGTTTATTTAAACTATCAGCAGAAATAATTTAAAGGAGCAGTGCAGATGCCTGACAGCCTGACTTACAAAATTCTTAAAGAACACCTGGTCAATGGTAAATTAAAAAAAGGCAGCGAGATTGGCCTCCGGATTGATCAAACCCTGACCCAGGATGCTACCGGAACCATGGCCTACCTGCAGTTTGAAGCGCTTGGCGTAGAAAGAGTACAAACTGAACTGTCGGTCAGCTATGTTGATCATAACACCTTGCAGAACGGTTTTGAAAATGCTGATGATCATCGCTATCTTCAAACTGCTGCTGCCAGGTTCGGGGCCTGGTTTTCAAGGCCGGGCAACGGTATTTGCCACCAGGTGCACTTGGAACGCTTTGGGATTCCAGGCAAAACCCTGCTGGGTGCAGACAGCCATACCCCCACTGCCGGCGGCATTGGAATGCTGGGAATCGGTTCAGGTGGCCTTGATGTGGCCGTGGCCATGGCAGGCGGTCCTTACTACCTTATAGTGCCGGAAGTTACTAAAGTTTATTTGAAAGGTAAACTGCCGCCGTGGGTAGGGGCAAAGGATATTATCCTGGAAGTGCTTCGCCGCCTGTCGGTTAAAGGCGGCCTGGGTCAAATAATGGAATATGCCGGTCCGGGATTAGAAAACCTATCTGTTCCGGAAAGGGCTACTGTTACCAACATGGGTGCCGAGCTGGGGGCCACATCGTCAGTTTTTCCCAGCGATACAGAAACTAAAAAGTTTTTGGCAAGCCAGGGGCGAGAAGAAGCCTGGAGGCCGCTGACAGCTGATCCCGGTGCAGTTTATGACCACGAAATTACTGTAGATCTGGACAAACTGGAACCGTTGATTGCTGCGCCGCACAGTCCCGATGCAGTCAGGACAGTTAAAGAAATTGGATCGCTTCCTGTTGACCAGGTTGCTGTGGGCAGCTGCACGAATGGTTCATACAGTGATCTAAGACTTTTAGCGGAAATAATGAAAGGTAAAGTGGTCCACCCGAGGGTAAGCCTGGTAGTTTCTCCCGGTTCGCGGCAGGTAAGCATAACCCTGGCCCGGGAAGGGATTTTAGAAAGCCTGCTGGCCTCCGGGGCGCGAATTCTTGAATCGGCCTGTGGTCCCTGTATAGGTATGGGACAGGCGCCGCCGACAGAAGGAGTTTCGGTGCGTACTTTTAACCGTAATTTTGCCGGACGCAGCGGGACAGCTGATGCCCGGGTCTATTTATCCGGCCCTGCGGTGGCGGCAGCAGCGGCTTTAAAGGGCCTTATAAGCGATCCCCGTGAAATGGGCGATTATCCCGTTTTAGCCGACCCGCCTCCACCGGTTGTTGATGACCGGATGCTAATTGCTCCACCGGCTGATGGAAAAAAAGTAGAAATAATCCGCGGCCCGAATATCAAACCTTTAACCCTTAACCGGCCGCTGCCCCAAAAAATCAGGGTTAATGTATTAATCGTTGTTGAAGATAATATTACTACAGATCATATCATACCCGGTGGATCAAAAGTTCTGCCGCTAAGGTCAAATATTGAAGCGCTGAGTAAACATGTTTTTTCTTCCCTCGCTCCGGATTTTTCGGATCGGGCCGGTCAATATGAAGGTGGTTTGATCGTAGCCGGAGAAAATTACGGCCAGGGTTCAAGCCGGGAACATGCCGCCCTTGCCCCGATGCATTTAGGGATTAAAGCTGTCCTGGCCAAATCATTTGCCCGTATACACCGGGCCAACCTTGTTAACTTTGGTATCCTGCCTTTGTTTTTTTGTGATCCATCTGATTATGAACAGTTATCCACCGGGGACGAACTGGCCACAGACAATGTTCATGAACAGCTGGACAAAGATAAGATTTATCTCCGGCGGATTAATGATGGTTTCCAGTTTGCTGCTAATCATCACCTCTCAGTGAGGCAAATAGAAATTCTTAAAGCGGGGGGGTTGCTCAATTATACCCGCCGCTCATTTTAAGCCCTGCCGTATTAAGCGAATATTATTTAAAGGAGCATGCCATAGGTTATGAAACATTTTCAAGAAGCACTTAAAAAAAATTTACCCATACTGGTTGATACAACTCTGCGGGACGGTGAACAAACTGCCGGTGTAGTATTTTCGAACCAGGAAAAATTGCGTATAGGTAAAATGCTCAACAACCTGGGCATACATCAGATCGAAGCCGGTGTTCCGGTTATGGGTGGCGATGAAAAAGAATATATCAAGGAGCTCGTTTCTTATAACCTGCCGGCCAGCATCATGGCCTGGAACCGGGTTAACATTGAGGATATTAAGCATTCTTTAGACTGTTGCGTTGATGCAGTGGCAATTTCTGTTTCCACCTCGGACATACATATAAACCACAAACTGCAAACTTCCCGGGAATGGGTCCTGGAAAAGATGGCCAGGGCAGTGGAATTTGCCAAAAACCACGATTTATATATATCGGTTAATGCCGAGGATGCCTCACGCAGTGATATGGATTTTCTGATAAAGTTTGCCCAGCAGGCTCGTTCAGCCGGGGCAGACCGACTTAGATTTTGTGACACGATCGGCGTTTTGGAACCTTTCAAGACTTATGATATTATCAGTGAACTAATTGACAAAACCGGCATGGATATTGAGATGCACACCCATAACGATTTCGGTATGGCTACAGCCAATGCCCTGGCCGGATTAAAAGCCGGTGCCCGTTTTGTCGGGGTAACCGTTAACGGCCTTGGTGAAAGGGCGGGCAATGCTGCCCTGGAAGAAGTTGCCATGGCTCTCAAGTACTTATTTGGGGTAGATTTAAAAGTTAATACCCGGGATTTTCGCAACCTCTGTGAATATGTAGCCCATGCTTCCGGCCGCCAGTTATACCCGTCAAAACCTATTGTAGGCACCAATACATTCGCCCATGAGTCCGGGATTCACGCAGACGGTGTTCTTAAACACCCCCCGACTTACGAAGTATACAGTCCTGATGAGGTAGGTCTGGAAAGACAGATCGTTATTGGCAAATATTCCGGATCAAAGGCGATCAAAATGAAATTTGTCGAATACGGAATTGATCTTTCCGATGAAGAAGCGGCCGATCTGCGGGATGCTGTAAGGAATATGACTGTGGATTTGAAGCGTTCTCTTTTTGACAAAGAGATAATGTATATTTATGAAGATTACCTGTACGAAAAAAAGAAAGTTCTGGCAAAGGAAGAATAATTTTTTTTAAGAAAATACTTAACAGCCCTTTACATACAATATATTGTGGTCTATAATAAAGAAAATCCAATATATTGATGGGAGAGCCTAAATATGAAGTGCCCATACTGCGGTGAGATAGATACCAGGGTGCTTGATTCTCGTTCCACCCAGGATTCTTCGGCAATCAGGCGGCGGCGCCAGTGTGTCAAATGTTCCAACCGTTTTACCACCATGGAAAAAACTGAAGAAGAACCTCTTGTTGTAATCAAGCGCGATGGGCGCAGAGAACTTTTCGATCCGGGCAAAATCATTAAGGGCCTGGTCCTGGCCGGCCAAAAACGCAATATACCGCTTTCTCTGTGGGAAGAACTGGTTGAAAGCCTTGAACAGGATCTGCGCAGCAGCTATATTAAAGAAGTTTCCGCCGATCAAATTGGCGCTACACTTCTAAAGCGTCTGCGCGGCATCGATGAAATTGCCTATGTCCGCTTTGCCTCTGTTTTTCATAAATTTTCGGATGTGGAAGAATTTAAAAACGAACTGGAAGACATGCTTCGTGAAAAAGAGCAGCTAAAAAAACAAGGGAGGGTATAATTTTGAAAAACAGCAATGCTCAGGTTGAAACTGAAAATGATCTTTCAACAGGAGTAACTTTTAAAGAAATTCGCAAACGCGACGGCCGGGTTGTTGATTTTGATCCTGGGAAAATTACCGATGCCATTTTTAAAGCAGCGAAAGCAGTGGGCGGGCACGATCGCGGCATTGCTGAAAACCTGACCGGGCAGGTGATCAAAAATTTACAGCAGAAGGTCCATAATGCGGTCATACCTTCCGTGGAAGAAGTTCAGGACGAAGTGGAGGTAGCCCTGATTGAAAACGGTCATGCCCGTACTGCCAAGGCCTACATCCTTTATCGTGATCGCCGTACCCGGATTCGGGACGGAAAATCTGAGCTTATGGACGTGGTTAAAGAAATCCTGGTTGAAACCAGCCGGGAAAACGCAAATGTCAGTAATTCTCCCTCGGCTAAAATGCTCCAAATTGCCATGGCTGCCAGTAAAAAGTATTATTTAAGTAATTTGCTGCCTGAAGAATATGCCCGTGCTCATGATGAAGGTGTCTTTCATATTCATGATCTTGACTATTACAGTAAAACTTTAAACTGTTTGCAAATAGATCTTTCCAGCCTGCTAAGGGAAGGATTCAATACCGGTTACGGTTATATTCGTCCGCCAAAGCGAATTGCTTCTGCCGTGGCCCAGGCGGCTATTATCCTGCAAAGCAACCAGAATGACATGTTTGGCGGTCAGAGCTTCCCTCATTTTGACCGTAGTATGGGGGAAGTCATCCGCGGTCTTAAAAAGCAGCCCGATTACGATGAAATATACCAGGCCATGGAGGGGTTAATCTACAATTTAAATACCATGCATAGTCGGGCCGGGGCCCAGGTGCCATTTAGTTCACTAAATTTTGGTACCGATATGACTGATCAGGGGCGTATGGTTTCACAGGCCATTTTAGAGGCTTTCAAACGAGGCCTGGGTCATGGAGAAAGCCCGATTTTCCCCAACCTGGTTTTTAGGATTAAGGAAGGAGTAAATTTTAATCCTGAAGATCCGAATTATGATCTTTACCGCCTGGCCCTGCAGGTGTCTTCACGCCGGATGAATCCTACTTTTAGCTTCATGGACAGTTCATTTAACCGGGATTATGGTGATGAAGTGTCTTACATGGGCTGCAGAACCCGGGTTATCGCCAACCGGCATGGAGCCGAGGTTTCGGCCGGAAGGGGTAATATTGCTCCCGTAACCCTTAACCTCCCCCGCCTGGCCCTGGAGTGCCGCGGCCGGCAGGACATATTTTTTGTTCAGCTTGATCGGCTGCTGCGCCTGGCTGCCCGCCAGCTTCTGCATCGCTTTGAAGTGCTGTCCCGTTTAAAAGTCCGTGACCTTCCTTTCCTGATGGGTCAGAAACTATATCTTGATTCAGACAAACTCGGTCCCGATGATTCTATCGGAGAAGTGATCAAGCACGGTACCCTGGCCATAGGTTTTATCGGGCTTGCAGAAACTGTTTATCTTCTGACCGGCAGGCATCACGGCGAAGATGATCAGGCTCTTGCCCTGGCCCTCAAGATCGTGGAACATATCCGCAAGCGCATTGACAGCTATGCCGATGAATACGATTTAAACTTTGCCCTGGTTGCCACCCCGGCTGAAGGGTTGGCCGGAAGGTTTGTAACCATGGACCGTGAGCGCTACGGGACGATTCCCGGTGCAACTGATAAAGAATACTACAGCAATTCATTTCATATTCCGGTCTACTATACTATGTCCATATTCGAAAAAATTAAGGCCGAAGGCTGTTTCCACCGCTATTGTAATGCCGGACATATTACTTACACTGAACTGGAAGCACCTCCGGACCATAATATCGAAGCTCTTGATCGCATTATCCGCCAGATGGCTGAGTCTGATGTCGGCTATGGCGGAATTAACTATCCGCTTGACGAATGCCGGATTTGTTTTCACAGTGGAGTATTCAACAGTTCCTGTCCACGGTGCGGCAGTGATCAAATCAGGCACATTCGACGGATCACCGGGTACCTGTCCACCGATGAAAGGTTTAATGAGGCCAAGTTAAATGAATTGAAGGATAGAAAGGCTCACTTTGTTTCCGGGGAGTGAAAAATTATTCTAAGGATAGCCGGTTTATATACAGATAGTATTGTTGATGGCCCCGGAATCCGTCTTTCTATTTATGTTCAGGGCTGTCCGCATTTATGCCCTGGCTGTCACAACCCGGATACACATGATCCCCGTGGCGGTTACGAACTCAGTCTGGAAGAACTGGTTGTTTTACTCGATCAGCACCACCGCACCATAGATGGTGTGACCATTTCAGGCGGAGAACCTTTTGAGCAGACTGCTCCACTTGCTGTCCTTGCTTCAGAAATAATAAACAGGAACCTGGACCTGGTTTTATACAGCGGCTATACTTTTGAAACACTCCTTTCAAAAAGTGATAATGACCGGGACACCTGCTTTCTTTTAGAAGCGGGTTGGCTGCTGGTAGATGGACCTTTTATGCAGAAAGAACTGGATCTTAGCCTTGCTTATCGTGGATCAAGGAATCAGCGTTTAATCGATTTGCCTGCCTCTTTAAAAATAAAGAGAGCTGTCCAATGGGCCGGAAATTTTTAAAGGATCAAGCGGCTGATATTTGATAGGGGGAGAATAACTGAACAGGTGTCTGAAAAAGGTTTTAAATTGTATAAAGAAGGGGAGCCGGCTTACCTGAAGGCATCACTGCTTGCTGGAAATGGTTTTGTCGATCATGCTTTTTCCACTCGTCTTGGCGGCTGCAGTAAAGGTGCCTTTTCTTCCTTGAACACGGCTTTTCATGTCGGAGACAGCCGGGAAAATGTCCTGGAAAACAGGCGTATTTTTTTTAAGCAGTTTAACTACGATTACCGTTATATTATTTCTTCTGTCCAGGTTCATGGAACGGACCTAAAAGTTTTTGATCATAAGAATTGCGGTGAAGGAGCCCTGCCGTTTACGGCCCATGCCAGGTGCGATGCCCTGATTACTGAAGAACCGGGACTGCCCCTGACGGCCTACTCTGCAGATTGCCTGCTGATCTATTTTGTATCATTGCAAAAAAGCCCCCTTGTTGCGATTGCCCATGCCGGTTGGCGGGGGACACTGGGAGGCATAGGAAAAAAAGTTGTTTCTTATTTAAAAGCTCATTTTTCTGTGCAGCCCGGACAGCTTCTTGTAGGACTGGGTCCGGCTGTTTGCAGGAATTGCTATATAGTTGATTATTATTTAGCTGATCAATTTAAAACTGCAGGGTGGGATGATCCCTCCTATCTTGAGCCGGCCGGCCAGGATCAGTGGAGCCTTGACCTGTCAGCAATCAATGCCGAACAACTTCTCCGGGCCGGTGTCAGGGCTGAAAATATGGCTTGCAACTATTGGTGCACCTCCTGTAACCCTGAACTATTTTACTCATATCGCCGGGAAAAAGGGATTACCGGGAGGATGATCGGTTTTATCTCCATAAATGATACAGGGCATAACGGCAGGAGGTAGTGCTGTTTGAAAAAGAAAGGCTACAATAGGGGCAGGCAGCATTTTGAAGTTTTAAACGGCCAGGGGCGGCGCTTTAGTTTCAGTCGGTTGAAGCAGGCTTTCTTATATTATGTTTTGCTGCTTCTTGCCCTGGTGATCATCGTTCAGGTTGGGTATCACTGGCTGGGGGAGCAATTCCTGGCCTGGCGTCTGCAGGTTGTGGCAGCCGAGCGCGGTATTGTTGAGCAGGAGAAAGAAGTTGCCGGCCTGGTTACCCGCAGCGAACAGGTGGTTAATGCGCCTGCTTCAGGAGTAATTTTAGATCTTGCTGAGCCCGGAGAAAGGGTTTCGGTGGGCGAAAACCTGGTTACCCTGGGCGTTGTTTCGGTTTCCGGGCAGGGTGACAACGAAGAAGCAGACCCGGCTCAAGCCGAACTGGATGATTTCGAAACTTTTATTACCGTTAAAGCGCATCATGCCGGTTTATTATCCTATTATACCGACGGTTGGGAAAAACATAGCGATTCCTTTTACCTGTCAGAAGAAGAATATGCTGAAAACCGTCAGGAAGGATCTACAACTAAAAAAAATATGCGGGTTGCAGAGGGAGAGCCCATACTGAAAATTGTCCATAACTGGCACTGGTATTATAATGTTATTTTACCTCTGCATCCCGGCCGCACTATAGCAGAGCAGCAACAAGCTGCTATCAAATTTGCCTTTGCGCCGGATCAATTGGTTCAGGCTGAACTGTTTGAAGCTTATATCGACAAAGAGGACAAAGAAGTTCGTCTTACATACCTCATCAAAAAACAGATCAGTGGTTTTGAGGAGGTCCGCTGGACACAAGCTTCATTAATATATAACAGGCAGGAGGGTATAATTGTTCCTGCGGAAGCAGTTTTTAAAAAAGAGGGAAAGACCGGGGTTTATCTTAACCGGAACGGAAGAGTTGTATTTCAGCCGGTTACAGTAATTTCACAGCAGGGAGACAGAGTAATGGTCGAGGGACTGGCCCCCCAAAATATGGTTATTACCCGTCATGAACTGGTTGAAGAAGGCCGTCGGTTAAACTAAATATTGGTTCAGAGCGGGGTTGGAAAGGGAAGATGTTATTTGTTTGCTGATAATTATAAGCTGGTCCTGGCGAAAATTGACAGTGCGGCTAAGCGGGCAGGTCGTAACCCCATGGATATTACCCTTATTGCTGTTACGAAAAGTGCCGTTATCGAGGATATTAAGCTGGCCTTTGAACAGGGTATAAAAGATTTTGGCGCCAACAGGGTCCAGGAAGAAGCTGACAAGGTTAGAAGCATAACCGGAGCCAGGTGGCATTTTATCGGGCACCTGCAGAGGAACAAAGTTAAATATGTCCTGCCCGTTTATTCATCAGTGCAAACCCTTGACAGGATTTCACTTGCCGGGGAACTGCAGCGTTATGCAGTAAAGCTGGATCAAATGGTCAGGGTGCTTATTCAGGTCAATATTTCCGGAGAAAAAAGCAAGTTTGGGCTGCCGCCCGATGATTTGGCCGGTTTTTTAAAAGAAATCAGGGGTTGCGATCGCCTTAAAGTTCAGGGGTTGATGACCATGGCTCCCTTTGTCGATGATCCTGAAATGGCTCGTCCTTACTTCAGGCAGCTTCGTCAGCTCCGTGATAAAAATGCCCGGCCGGATTTAGATCTGCCCGAACTTTCTATGGGTATGACCAACGATTTTGAAGTGGCTGTTGAGGAAGGGGCTACCATGGTTCGCATCGGCAGTGCCCTGTTTGGCATAAAGTAAATTTTTCTTGCCATACTGATGACTGTTTTTGCTTCATAATGTAAAATTGGATCAGGTTAATCTTGAATCATAAGCTAACAGCATAAACAAAAAAAGCAGGTGATAATAATGACCATGGTTTTAGAAGGATTACTGGTGTTTATTAATATTTACACCTTTATAGTATTTGGCAGGATAATAATGTCCTGGTTCATGATGGGTGCCGGGGGAAGCGAAGCAGTGTCTTCAATCTACCAAATCTTATATGCCCTGACCGAACCTTTGCTTGCTCCTCTGCGGGCAGTTATTCCCACGGTTAAAATGGGTATGGGTGCCCTTGATCTGTCGCCGATAGTGCTTTTGATATTGTTAAGGGTCGCCCGGCAGATAGTTTACCAGTATCTCTATTTTTAAGGCAGGAGGAGGATAAATGAGCTGGGGATCTTCCCTTACTGAAGAAGAAAAGAAATGGCAGCAGAATTTTGAGCGTAAGCTTAATGAGGTTAAAGACATAAAATCATACAGTACGTCATTTTTAGATCCACGGCAGCTCGAGCTGGCTGAAGAGGTTTTAAAGAAAAAAGGCGAACTTTCATATACTGTATACGGGGGCTGTCCCGATGCAGAAAGAAATGCTGTTCAAGTCTTTCCTGCTCAGCATAAAGGAACACTTCCGCCTGTTACCGCCGTACTGGTTGAATGGGCAGACACCCGGGCAAAAATAGGGCACCGGGATCTGCTGGGCGCGGTGCTGGCTTTAGGTTTACGTCGTGATCAAATTGGTGATATAATCATGCTCCAGGAAGGTGGAGCAGCCTTAATGGTTATGCAATCGAAGGCTGATTTTATTTGTGTTAACCTTTTTCAGGCAGGCAATCTAACAGTAAAATGCAGCATAGTTGATCCGGAACAGCTGTCTTTGGCCGAAGATAATGCCAGAGTAATTAAAGGTACAGTGGCCAGCCTGCGTGTTGATTCCCTGCTTTCACTCGGGTTTGGTCTATCCAGGTCAAGGGTAGTTAGAATGATCAAGGGGGGACTGGTCATTGTTAACTGGCATCCGGTAGATTCGCCTTCTCTGCAGTTGAAAGAAGGCGATCATGTAACCTTAAGAGGCCGGGGGCGCCTGCAGCTTTGTTCGGTAGAAGGAGAAACACGTAAAGGTAGAATACGCCTGCAATTGAAAAAATATAGTTAAACAGGCAGGAATAGCAGTTTTTCCAGCGAAATCATGCTATAATGTTTGAAATATTAGCCATAATATGGCTAAACCAGAACAGTGCTTCCATAATGTTGGTTTTAGTATTATTTTAAAGAACATAAAGGAGGTAAAGTGATGACTATTACACCGATGGACATACAGAACAAGGAATTTGAACGTTCTTTTCGCGGCTATGACATTGAAGATGTTGATGAATTTTTAGATCTGATAGCCAAGGATTTAGAAGAACTTTCCCGGGAGAACATGGAATTGAAAGATCAGGTCAGTCAATTACAGGAAAAAAACAAGAATTACCAAAAATTAGAAGAAACCATGCATAATGCAATTGTTGTAGCCCAGGAAACAGCAGAAGAAGTTAAGCAAAATGCCAAAAGGGAAGCTGATTTGATCAGGCGGGAAGCAGAAAAAGAATCTCAGAGGATAGTTGAAGAGGCCCGCTATCGTTCCGGAAAAATTTTATATGAACAGGAAGAACTGTTTAAAAAGGCCCGGCTTTTTAGAATGCGCTTCCGTTCCTTTATAGAGGCCCAGCTTTCTTCACTGGAAAGTGAAGATTGGCTGCAAGAAGCAGAAAAAGAACAGGGAACCGCTGATTTTAAAAGAGAATATAAACCAGAAGTGAGTCACCAACCAACAAGCGATTATCAATCCCGGTCCGATCTTAAAAAGCAGACCGGCCATGATCCCAAAGAGAGTTTTTGGCCAAAACCTGCTTCTAAACCAGAACCCCGGTTGGAACCTCAACTGAACGATGATCAGGACTATGATTTTGAACCCAAAAATGACTACGAATCAAAACCCGATTATGAATCAAAACCTGATTACGAATCAAAACCTGATTCAAGGCCGTATTTTGATGAGGATATCGAGTCAGATCCTGATTTTTAAAACTTTAAGCTGATTTTTAATGGGAACTTAATGTCAGGTGCATATTGATTTAATTATTTTTACATGCTACAATCTGTTTCAAAAGCTGTGAACGGGACATAAAAGCAGTTTTACGCTTAACCAGAGAGCCGGTATAAGGTGAAAGTCCGGCTAAGCAATTCTGCTGCAAATCACCCGGGAGCTTCCGCCCAAAATTTCAAGAGAGAAAGAGTAGACGCGGACGGCAGGCACCGTTATTGCTTAATAAAAAGAGGCCACAGCTATTACTGTGACCAGTAGGGTGGTACCGCGGGAGAAATCTCGTCCCTGGACAGGGGCGATTTTTTATTTTCAACTTAATTATTTGCTATAATTCGACGGTGCAAACGGAGGAGAAAAAGACATGGATTACCGGGATACTTTAAATTTGCCTAAAACCGACTTTCCTATGCGGGCAAAGCTGCCGCAGCGCGAACCCGAATTGCTGGAATTCTGGACTAAAATTGATATTAACAACCTGGTACGGGAAAACCGCAGGGGATCAACTCTCTACATATTACATGACGGGCCGCCCTATGCCAATGGCGATATTCATATGGGCACTGCCTTAAACAAGGTGCTTAAAGATATTATTAATAAGTATAAAACCATACAGGGTTTTGATTGCCCTTATGTTCCCGGGTGGGATACGCATGGCCTTCCGATTGAGCATCAGATCATCAAAACCAGGAATATCAACCGCAAGGAAATATCCGACCTGGAATTTAGAAGGATGTGCCGTGATTATGCCCTTAAATATGTTGATGTGCAAAGAACCCAGTTTAAACGACTCGGTGTGCGTGGCGACTGGGAAAATCCTTACCTGACCCTGGAACCGTCCTTTGAGAGCCGGCAGATTAAAGTTTTTGGAACGATGGCCGATAAAGGCTTTATTTATAAAGGTATGCGCCCGGTTTATTGGTGTGCAAGTTGTGAAACAGCACTTGCCGAAGCGGAAATAGAATACGCCAACAAGGTCTCAGATTCGATTTATGTTAAATTTCCTTTTATCGATGATCGCGGTTTGTTGGATGGAGTTAAAAACCGTTACTGCCTGATCTGGACTACCACGGCCTGGACTATTCCGGCCAACCTGGCGATAGCAGTTCACCCCGGGCTTGACTATGTATTAGCTGATGCCGGTTCCGAACAGTACCTTCTGGCCGAAGGTCTGCTGGAAAAAGTATCCAGTCTGGCCGGTTCAAATGAACCCTGGCCGGTACTAAAACGTTTTAAAGGCAGTGAGCTGATCGGTATGCGCTGTCGGCACCCCCTTTATGAACGGGATTCTATCCTGCTGGAAGGTGATTATGTGACCCTGGAACAGGGCACCGGTTGTGTGCACACTGCACCCGGTCACGGTTATGAAGACTTTATTACCGGTCAGGCCAATAACCTGCCAATTTTAAGCCCCCTGGATGATCGCGGCTATTTTACCGCTGAGGCGGAACAGTATGCCGGTTTGCATTATGATCAAGGTGGTAAAGCTGTAATAGAAGATTTGAAGCAAGAAGGGGCCTTAATTAAAACCATCCCTATTGAACACCAGTACCCCAACTGCTGGCGCTGCAAGCTGCCGATCATCTACCGGGCAACCGAGCAGTGGTTTGCTTCCATAGAAGGATTTCGTAAGGAGGCCCTGGCGGCAATTAATAAAGTCCGGTGGACTCCTGCCTGGGGTGAAGAAAGAATCTATAATATGATTGCCGAAAGACAGGACTGGTGCATATCTCGCCAGAGGACCTGGGGTGTGCCTATCCCCATTTTTTATTGCAATTCTTGTTCCGCCCCTTTGATTAACAACCGGACAATAGAAGTGGTTAGCGATCTTTTCGCCCGTGAAGGATCGGATGCCTGGTTTGCCCGGGAAGCAGAAGACATTCTGCCTGCAGATATTTCCTGCTCCGAATGTGGACATACCCGGTTTAGAAAAGAAACAGATACCATGGATGTCTGGTTCGATTCCGGTTCCAGCCATGATGCCGTCCTGGAAACCCGGCCGGAACTGCGATGGCCCTCAGACCTTTACATTGAAGGCAGCGATCAATACCGGGGCTGGTTTCACTCATCCCTGCTTACGGCAGTGGCCACCCGGGGCGAACCACCTTACAGGGCTGTTTTGAGTCACGGCTGGGTTGTCGACGGCGAAGGGAAAAAAATGTCCAAATCCCTGGGCAATGTCATATCCCCGGACGAAGTTATCAAGCAGTACGGGGCAGACATTTTACGGCTCTGGGCTTCCTCGGCTGACTTTACCCATGATGTGCATTTATCTGACGATATTCTGAGCCAGTTGATTGAAGTTTACCGAAAAATTCGCAACACTATTCGTTTTTTGCTTGGCAGTTGTTACGATTTTGATCCTGCAACCCAGGCAGTAGATTATTCTTCCATGGAAGAACTCGACCGCTGGGCCCTTTATCGTCTCAGCGGCCTGGTTGAACGAAGTACCGGGGCATACGATAACTACGAATACCACCAATTTTTCCATGCCCTTCATAATTTCTGTGTGGTTGATATGAGCAACTTTTATCTTGATGTTATCAAAGACAGGCTTTATTGTTCAGCGCCTGGTGATCTCGAAAGGCGTTCCGCCCAGACTGTATTAATGACGATTCTTGAGTACCTGGTGGTGATGATGTCACCAATTCTGACTTTTACTTCAGAAGAAATATGGCAGTACCTGCCTGCCCGGGAAAAGCAAAGTGTTCAGCTGTCCGATTGGCCCCAACCGGACCCACAGTGGAACGATCAGGAACTGGGAAACCGCTGGCAAACCCTGCTGGATGTCCGCGAAGAGGTTACACGGGCCCTGGAACAAGCCCGGAAGGATAAAATAATCGGCGGTTCACTGGAGGGCTCGGTTAAAATATGGGCAGATGGATCAATTTTTGAAAGCCTGCAGCAATATGCTGAACAACTGCCGGAGCTCTTTATCGTATCTGAAGCCTCGCTTATGGCTGACAGGAATAAAGCACCTGCCCAGGCAGTTAAAGGCCAGCGTTTTCCGGTTAGCATTCTTGTTGAAAAAACAGCTGGCAGTAAATGCCCGCGTTGCTGGATTTTTAACAGATCTTCCGGCGAGCTCTGCCCACGCTGCGGTGAAGTAACAGAAAGGCTTTAAAATAACAGACAGATGATCTGGATAAGGAAGACCGGAGTGAAATGATTGCGTAATTTAGTAATAATTGTAAGTATCATTATCATTGCTGATCAGGCAACCAAACATTTAGTGGCATCGACGATGGAAATCGGTCAATCCATTACCGTGATTAATAATTTTTTATATATCACTTATGTGCGCAATCCAGGCGCTGCTTTTGGCATGCTTCCCTACCAGACTAATTTTTTTATAGCGATCACTTTGATTGTGGCAGTCTTGATTCTCTATTATTACCGGCTTCTTTCTGAAAACCACAAATGGCTGCGAATTGGTCTTTCTCTGCAGCTCGGCGGGGCCTTTGGTAATTTGATCGACCGGATTAGTTCAGCACAGGTCATCGATTTTATAAATGTTACCATCTGGCCTCCTGTTTTTAACCTGGCAGATTCAGCGATCGTGATTGGAATTATTATCTTCCTGGTTTCCTTCTGGCTTGATCTTGATTTAAAAAGCAAAAGGAGCTGATTATTTGTATCCCCAACTGTTTTCTGTCGGTAACCTGACAATCCATTCTTACGGTTTGATGATTGCCCTGGCTGTTCTTGTTTCGGCAGTGGCAATCTACAGGGAAGCACCTAAAGAAAACCTGAGCCCCGATCATGTTCTTGAAGCGGTAATTGCCGCTACAATTTCCGGTTTGATCGGAGCAAGATTTCTTTATGTCCTTTTAAACTGGAATTATTTTAGGGTTAACCCGATGGAGATTCTATTTGCCCGTTTTGAAGGACTATCATTTTACGGCGGTTTCTTCCTTGCGGTTTTAGTCCTTTATTTTTGGAGTAAATGGCGTCAACTAAATTTTTTGAAGCTGGCCGATCTCATGGCGCCTTACCTGGCCCTTGGTTATGCGTTCGGCCGGATTGGCTGTTTTTTAAACGGCTGTTGTTTCGGAATAGAAACTAATTTACCCTGGGCTCTACCCGTAAGTATGTTTGACGATGTTTTGCGTCATCCCGTCCAGCTTTATGCCGCCCTGGGAGCAATAATAATCTTTATTGTGCTCAAACTATTACGTCCCGGCAGGCCCTTTGTCGGATTTATCCTGCTTTCCCTGTTTGCTCTATATGGCCTGTTACGCTTTACTACCGAGTTCTTTCGTTATGGGGAAGCAGTCGGGTTGGGATTAACCACGGCCCAGATCTTTAGCCTGTGTCTGACCCTGTTAGCGATAATAGTGATAATTGTGTTTACTAAAATCCAGGTGCCTTTTTTAAAAACCACCGGATCAAATAAACCTGATAAGGATGCCGGGAAATGATTTATAATGACAGTCGCGGAGACCTGCAGGAAAATAGTGCCTGTGAGTTGCTCGTTTCAAGCAGCAAATCTTTTACTGCTAAAATTGAAGACGAGGATCGGCGTCTGGATCACTTTTTAGCAGAAAACCTGGTTGATATTTCCCGTAACCGGGTTCAAAAATTAGTTGAAGAAGGTCAGGTATCAGTTAACCGCCTTAAATGCACTGATAATAACTATCGTTTAAAGTTGGGAGATCTGATCAATTTAACTATTCCTCCGCCGGAGAAAGCTTTAATAAAACCGGAAAAAATTACCCTTGATATTATCTATGAAGATGAAGATTTGCTGGTTATAAACAAACCACGCGGTATGGTTGTTCATCCGGCTCCGGGTCACAGGAAAGGAACCCTGGTCAATGCCCTCCTCTACCACTGCAGTAATCTTTCGGGAATCGGGGGTGTAATACGGCCCGGTATAGTTCACCGTCTTGACAAAGATACATCCGGACTGCTGATTGTTGCCAAAAACGATCCCACGCATCGCAACCTTTCAGAACAGTTAAAATCCAGAAACCTGTGCCGGGAGTATATTGCCCTGGTCAGCGGGCGGGTTAAACCTGTAATCGGCCGTATTGAAGCTCCTATTGCCCGCCATCCCCATCATAGAAAAAAAATGGCAGTTACGGCTGGAGGAAGGAAAGCAGTGACCCGCTACCGGGTCCTGAAATATTACGGACGCTACAGCCTGCTGCAGCTTAACCTGGAAACCGGTCGCACCCACCAGATTCGTGTTCACCTGGCCTATTTAGGTTACCCGGTTGTAGGTGATCACACTTATGCAAAAAGCAGCAGCTGGAATGAATTGCCATCTACCCTGTCACAACCTCATGCCCTCCATGCCCGCCGGATAAAATTTATGCACCCGCAGACCGGTGAACCCTTAGAATTCCTGGCCCCCCTGCCTGGCGATTTTAAAAAAGGATTGGTTTGGCTTAAAGCTAAGAAAGATTGAAATTAGCCACAGTCTGAAATTTGAAGCGCACCCTGTTTACTAAAAGCTGCCCGGGCTTGTGACAATAACAAATCATGGTTTATCTGAGCCCTAACCCTCATAAGTAACAAGATTATATTACTCCAGGTTAAACTTACTGCGCAGCTCATTATCGAGGGGATTGGTGGTAATTGTCTGGAAATTTTCATAGAAAACCAGGCCCGGTTTGCCGCCCGGTCTGCGCCGCACATGGCGTATCTCTGTATAATCGACTGCTGCTGCGCTGCTTGTCCTGCCTTTGCTGAAATAAGCGGCCAAAAAGGCAGCTTCTTCAATGTCTTGTACAGGCGGCGGATATGGGGCTTCTTTCAGAACAACATGGGCACCCGGCAGTTTACGCACGTGAAACCAGGTATCGCGGCGGGCCGCGGCTTTAAAGGTAATGTAGTCATTCTGGCGGTTGTTGTTTCCGACCAGGACAGTATGACCGGCCGAGGTTTTAAATTTTGCCGGCTGCGGAGCCGAATCCATTTTCTTCTCTTTTTTCACCCGGTCACGCAAATACCCTGTATCAATCATTTCCTGGCGAATTTCTTCCAGGGATGATCGGTTATTATTCTCGATTGCATAAAGCAATCCCAGGCAGTATTCAATTTCAGTAGCGGTTTTATTTAGCTGCTTTTTGATTTTCTGCTCTCCTTTTTTAGCCTTTCGATAACGGTTAAAGTGATGTTGTGCATTTTCCATGGCTGACCGGGAAGGGTCAAGGGGTACTTTTACCAGGTTATCCGGATCATATAAGTCAGGCAGAACAACACATTCGCTTCCCCGGGTAACCTTATCCTGGTATGTTAACAGCAATTCACCGTAAAGACGGTGCTGTGGTGCATTTTTTGCATCAGCCAATTCTTTACTTTGCTGTTTTTGCTTTTTATAGAGCCTGCCCAGCTTTTTTTCAACATTGTTTGTCAGCTGCTGCTTAAGCTGTTTCTCCAGCTCTTTTCCGATCAGGTCCCTGTAAAATCGGTCAAGCATTTCGTTTGACTGATCAAAGACTTGTTGTTCAGCCCGGGGAAGGTGATCAAGAGGCACGGCGGCATAAATATTTCTGCCCGGCAGCATGACCGGCTGCAGTTTGGTGGTCCTGAAATCGTTAACGAGCTTTTTTACCTCGGTAAATAAAGCTTTGACAGCTTCGTCAAAATTATTATCAGCCTTAAAGCTGCTCCGGTAGAGCAGCTCCCGAGCCATTAACGGGTTGATCCCTTCAACAGCGCCATAAAGTGCTTGTTCCGGTTTTTTGCCTTCACTGGTTAAATTCCGGAACGCATTAATGAATTCTTTTTGTTCCATCTCCAGCGGGTTTAGTTTATTCTGTGGAGGAGCCGGACGATACAATTCACCGGGCAAAATTGCCCGTTTCGGATTTTTATCCAGCGAAACCGGTTTAATTGCCCCCAATATAATATCCCGGTTGTCAACCAGGATCAGGTTGCTGCGTCGATTCATGATTTCAGCAACCAGTTTTACCGGTGGCATTTTATCCGCAGGTTCAAAGATTATTTCAAGTATTCTTTCCAAAGGAGGGCTGGTAAAGGAAACAGCCCGGCCTCCGACCAGGTATTTGCGCAGCAGCATGCAAAAAGGCGACGGGTTTTCTTTGGCCCGGTAACGCTTTTCGGTCAGGTGAACCCGGGCATACCTTGAATCAACTGAAAAAAGAAGGCCCGGTTGACTGCCTTTTGAGTACAGATGGATAATTATTTCACCCCGGCCGGGCTCGTAGATCCGTTGAACAGGTGCACCGGTGAGCCGGGCTTGCAGTTCATCTTTTACTGCTTTCATGATTAAGGAA